>JAZBOS010000016.1 GCA_036351255.1 Bacteroides sp. | reverse complement strand
CTTTCAGCAGGCCTTAAACAGGCATTTGAATAAATATTGCAGAATGGAAATATTTTTAAAGTTTTTGGAAGAATATTGAAAGATAATGGAAAAGGAGTGATATGCCCTTCAGAGGGATTTGAATTATTTTTAATTGGTTAAAAATGTGTTTTATTTTCGGTAAGGCGTTGCACGCATTTTGTGTGCAGCGCTTTTTTTATCTACCATACGGCCGCCGCTACGCGGCTTAAAGGGGGTGGTGGGGAACGGTATTTCTACCATACGATCGCCGCTACGCGGCTGAACCCCGAGCCCCATGCCCCATGCCATTCTCTGCGAAATCTTACTACCATACGGCCGCCGCTACGCGGCTTCAAAAAATGATAAAATTTCACAATGACAGTCCGCTGGCTAGCGGATCCGCCGGAAGGCGGACAGGCGAAGCCCAGAAACCAGAAACCAGAAACCTTGAACCTATAACCTGAAACCCGAAACCCGAAACCTTAAACCTTAAACCTTAAACCTTAAACCTTAAACCTGAACCCCGACAACCCTTCAAATCCCTTATCTTTGTAACTGTTAACCAAAACCCAAAACAACGATGAGAAAGCTATTCCTGTCCTTACTGATGCTGGTCTTATTAATCCCAGCCCTGGCTCAGCCCAAAGTGCTTATCACCTATCACAGCCAGACGGGCAACACCCGTGGATTGGCTGAGGCCGTTGCCATGGGGGCCTCAGAGGTTGAAGGGGTGCAGGTGGTATTGAAAGCCATTGCGGAAACCACACAGGCCGATTTGCTGGAGGCGGCTGCCATCATCGTGGGCAGCCCCGTTTACAATGCCAATGTGGCGCCGGCGGTGCAGGCATTTATTGCTTCCTGGCCCTTTGAGGGCGCCCCTATGAAGGATAAGCTGGGGGCGGCCTTTGTCACTGCCGGGGGTATCTCGGCAGGGGAGGAGCTCACGCAGATGAATATCCTGCATTCGATGCTGATCTTTGGGATGATCGTGGTGGGCGGACCCGACTGGACTGCTCCCTTCGGGGCTTCAGCCATCGTGGGCGAAGCGCCCTTCGATCAAACCGAAGGCCTGGCCCCGCAGTTCATCCAGAAAGGAGAGGCCCTGGGCCGGCGCGTGGCGGAACTGGCGTTGAGATTAAATCCTTAAGGGATAGGACAGGGTCCGGGGAAAGGGGTTTCCCCGCCTGAAAAATTTTTCAACAGCAAGCTGCCCGGGTTCGGCATGAATCCTCAGATCCAGTCAGGCTTTGTAAAATCCCGTCCTTTTATCTTACCCATCCTTCGCATCAGCAGTCGGTCGAACGAAAAGGCCCCTGCGCCCATCACCAGCAAAAACAGCGAGCCCAGCGTCATGGCCAGGTCGGTGCGCGAGGCGTGCATCATGGTCCAGAAGCCTTCCAGCGAAAACATGGGCAGCTTGGTGGTGTATAGGGCCACGCTCATGATCACCAAAAGGGGGATGGAGGCAAAGCGCGTCAGCAGCCCGATAAGCACCAGCAGCCCGCCCAGCACCTCTATGGTGCCAACAAAATACCCCAAAAACTCAGGATTGGGCAGGCCGATGGCCTCAAAGCGCCCCGCCCCGCGGATGGCAGGGAAAAGAAATTTCTGGACGCCCTCGGAAATGAACACCACCCCCACCATCAGGCGGATCAGCAGCGTGGAGGCCAAATTACCAGTGTAAATCATCTTTTTGATCATAGGGCTTTCCTTTTCAATAAACCTAAACACCCGCCCCGGTGGAATTGTTTGTTTTTCCGCCATCGACCCGAAAATTAATCGGCCCTGCTTCAGCGCATTGCCCCAGAAAGCCTATCTTTGCACTGTTTTAAAAAATCGCTGTTTTTATGAGTTTATTGATTGTAGGCACTGTGGCCTTTGATGAAGTGGAAACCCCTTACGGGAAAACCGGGAAGATCCTGGGCGGTGCCGGAACCTATATCGGCCTGGCTGCCAGCCTCCTAACCGATGAAATAAGCATTGTTTCCGTGGTGGGGGGCGACTTCCCCAAAAAATACCTGGATCTTTTCAGGGACAAGAAAATCGACACCTCAGGACTAAAAGTGGTTGAGGACGGGAAGACCTTTTTCTGGGCAGGTAAATACCACCAGGACATGAATACCCGCGATACGCTGATAACCGACCTGAATGTACTGGCCGATTTCGACCCTGTGGTGCCAGAGCACGCCCTTACAAGCGATTACCTCTTGCTGGGCAACCTGACCCCGGCCATTCAGCGGCGCGTCATTGAGCAGATGACAGAGCGTCCCAAGCTCATTGTGATGGATACCATGAACTTCTGGATGGACTCCGCCTGGGATGACCTGATGGAGGTGCTGACCATGGTCGACGTGCTGACCATCAACGACGAGGAGGCACGCCAGCTCTCAGGCGAGCATTCGCTTGTCAGGGCAGCCCGCAAGATCCTCACCATGGGACCCAAATACCTCATCGTCAAGAAAGGTGAGCACGGGGCGATGCTTTTCTTTGAAGACCAGATCTTCATTGCCCCGGCGATGCCCCTCGACGAGGTCTTCGACCCCACGGGTGCCGGCGACACTTTTGCCGGGGGCCTCATCGGCTATATCGCACGCCGCAACGACACCTCGTTCGATACCCTGAAAACAGCCATCATCTTCGGTTCGGCCATGGCTAGCTTTACCGTAGAGAAATTTGGCACCGACCGCCTGCTCGAGATCGGCGAAGCTGAAATCCAGAACCGACTGGCAGCATTTGCCAGCCTGGTGGCCTTCAAAATCTAATGCATTCTTAATCATGATTTTTTGAAGGAGAAGTGCGGTTGCTATGCAGTTTTTTCATAACTTTAGCCACTTTTTTCGGGACCGCAGCCCGGAGCCGGAAGGGTGTTTGCCGGGCCCGTTTTTGTTGCTGCCCGACGTATTAAGGGAAATATCAACCAAATTCATTATACACGCTTAAACCTGTTGACGCTGTTATGAAAGTATATCAAACAAACGAAATTAAGAACATCGCCCTCATTGGAGGTGCGAAATCGGGGAAAACCACCCTGGCCGAAGCCATGCTCTTCGAAGGCGGGGTCATTAACCGCAGGGGTTCTGTCGACGACAAGAACTCGGTTTCTGACTACCGCGAAATAGAACTGGAACGCCAGGCATCCGTTTTCTCCACCGTGATGTATGCCGAATATGCTGGAAAGAAGATCAACATCATCGATACCCCCGGTTTTGACGATTTCATCGGTGAGGTGATCGCTGCCCTGAAAGTATCGGATACCGCCGTGATGGTGGTCAACTCGCAAAACGGGGTGGAAGTAGGTACCGAGATTACCTGGCGCTATATCACCGCCCTCGAGAAACCCGCCGTATTCCTGGTCAACCAGCTGGAGCACGAAAAAACCAATTTTGATGAGACCATCCGTCAGCTCCGCAGCCATTTCGGCGACAAGGTGCTGGTGGCCCAGTACCCGGTGAATGCCGGTCATGGCTTCGACAGCGTGGTCGACGTGCTGAAAATGAAACTCTATAAATTCCCCGACGGCGGTGGCCAGCCTGTCATCAGCGACCTGCCCGCCGAAGAACAAAGCAAGGCCGAAGAATATCACAACGCCATCATCGAGGCTGCCGCCGAGAGTGAGGAAGCCCTGATGGAAGCCTTCTTCGAGAATGGTACCCTCAGCGATGAACAACTGGCAAAGGGCATCAACCAGGGTATCGCCACCCGCACGATGTTCCCCGTATTGTGTATCTCCGGAAAACACAACCAGGGCGTAAACCGCTTCATGGAGTTTGCCGTTGAGAACCTGCCCGCACCCAACGAGGTGGCCCCCACCAAGACTGCCGAGGGCCAGGATCTGGCTTTCGATCCTGCCGGAGCCCCCGTAGCCTTCGTATTCAAAACCGCCGTTGAGCCCCACCTTGGCGAGATCTCTTTCTTCAAGGTTTACAATGGCACCATCGCCGAATCCATCGACCTGGTCAACGCCAACACCGGCTCCAAGGAAAGACTCTCTCAGCTTTTTGCCGTGGCCGGAAAGAACCGCCAGAAGGTCGAGAAAGTGATGCCCGGCGACATTGCCGCCACCATCAAACTGAAAGACACCCACACCAACAACAGCCTGACTTCCTCCAAGAACCAGGGCCAGATGGTGTCGCCCATCGTGTTCCCCGAAGCCAAGATCCGCATGGCTGTGAAAGCCAAAAACACCGCCGACGAAGAAAAACTGGCAGGGATCCTCAAGGAAATGTACAACATCGACCCCACCCTCACCTATGAACACTCGAAGGAACTCAAGCAGGTGATCCTCTCGGGACAGGGCGAGATGCACCTGAACGTGGCCAAGTGGATGATCGAAAACATCAACAAGGTGGGCATCGAATTCCTGGCGCCCAGGATTCCCTACCGCGAAACCATTACCAAAAACGCCAAGGCCAGCTATCGCCACAAGAAACAATCGGGTGGTGCCGGTCAGTTTGGCGAGGTACACATGATGATCGAGCCTCACTACGAAGGCAAACCCGATCAGACCGAGTTCCCCATCCGTGGCCGCGACGAGCACGAACTGCCCTGGGGCGGGAAACTCATTTTCAACAGCTGTATTGTGGGTGGCGCGATCGACTCCCGCTTCATGCCCGCCATTCTGAAGGGTATCATGGAGAAGATGGAAGAAGGCCCGCTGACCGGTTCCTATGCCCGCGACATCATCGTGAACGTTTACGATGGTAAGATGCACCCGGTTGACTCCAACGAAATTTCGTTCAAGCTTGCCGGCCGTAACGCCTTCAAGGATGCCTTCAAAAACGCTGCACCCAAGATCCTCGAACCCATTTATGACGTGGAAGTCACCGTTCCGGAAGAAAAGATGGGCGACGTGATGACCGACCTGCAGGGCCGCCGTGCCATCATTATGGGTATGGAAAGCGAAGGCCACTACCAGAAGATCAAAGCCAAGGTTCCCCTGGCCGAACTCAACCGCTATTCCACCTCGCTGAGCTCGCTCACCAGCGGCCGTGCCACCTATGGCATGAAGTTCGCCGAATACCAGCAGGTGCCCATGGACGTTCAGGACGCACTGCTCAAAGCTTACGAAGAAGAGGAAAAAGACGAAGATTAGTCTTCAGTCAGGATCCCTTAAACCTTTCGACCGCCCCGGCCTTCTAGCCGGGGCGGTTTTTTTTCTCCCGGAATTATCAGGGCGATCATGGCCCGGCCCAAAAGCTGTTTTTCTTATACCAGAGAGGGAGTTAATACGGAGTTTATTCGGTTTAAACCGAATAAACTCCGAATAAACTCCGTATTAACTATGAAGATGGTTTGATTTTCAATGCTTTATGGAAGGCTAAAAAGGCCTTATTGCATGGCAGGCATCACGAAAGTCAGTCCCGGCACAAAGGGCAAGGGGATTAATTGGTAAAACACCTTGCAAAAGTTTGAATTTTTTTTATTTTTGTCTTACAAACCAAATCATTGGTTTACTATAAGTTAGAGATTTAATTCAATTAAGTTAAAAAAGTATTTGATAAGGTTTTATTTATTACTTGGGATCTATGGCAAAAGATAAGGCAGGGCAAGCTAGCCAGGAAAGTGGATCAGGTGGTTTTCTGAAGTGGATAGAGGAATTGGGGAATAAGCTGCCTCATCCTTTCTGGATCTTTGTATGGATATGCATCCTGATCGTATTGACCAGTGCGGTGACGGCCTGGCTGGGGGTGAGTGCGGTTGATCCCGGGACGGGCCGGGTGGTGGAGGCGCAGAACCTGCTGTCGGGCGAAGGGCTCAGACGCTTTGTAGAGCATATGGTGAGCAACTTTGCCTATTTCGCCCCCTTTGGACTGGTTTTGGTCATGCTGATGGGGGTTTCCATAGCCGAAGGCAGTGGCTTGCTGGCCGTGGCCCTTCGCACAGTGGCTTTTTCGGTTCCCAGGAAGATCGTACTACCCGTGATCTTTATCATCGGGGCTTGCGGAAACATCGGCTCGGATGCGGGGGTGGTGATCGTTCCGCCCATTGCAGCCCTGATCTTTTCGCAGATGGGGCTGAGTCCCATTGCAGGCCTTATCGCCGGTTACGCGGGCGCTACGGCAGGTTTTACGGCCAATTTCTTCATTGCCGGCACCGACGTGTTGCTGGCGGGCATCAGCACCGAGATCACCCATCACATCGATCCTAACCTGGAGGTCAGTGCAACGGCTAACTGGTATTTTATGATCGCATCGACCTTTATGCTTGGGATAGGAGGGGCCTTTGTGGCGCGCCGCTATACCATTCCCCGCTGCCGGCAGTTTGCCATCACCGGAGAGGTAGAGGAGGTCGTCGAAAACCCATCCCTTAGCCCTGTCGAGCGCAGGGGGATGAGGCAGGCAGGCCTGGCCTTGCTGGCTTATGTGGTGGTGATCATCCTCCTGGTAGTGCCCCCCGGGGCGCCCTTGAGAAATGTGGAAACCGGTGGGCTCGTGCCTTCGCCCTTCCTCAGGGGCCTGGTGCCCATCCTGTTCTTTATGTTTGCCATCCCGGGCTATTTCTATGGGAAAGCCACGGGCTCCATCCGCAAATCGAACGATGTGCTCAAGCTGAT
Organism: Bacteroides sp.; assembly: GCA_036351255.1. Classification (NCBI taxonomy): domain Bacteria; kingdom Pseudomonadati; phylum Bacteroidota; class Bacteroidia; order Bacteroidales; family Bacteroidaceae; genus Bacteroides; species Bacteroides sp. The sequence continues at coordinate 85,569 of JAZBOS010000016.1, read as the reverse complement.
GGAACAGGGGATGAAGGACCTCTCGGGCTATATCGTCCTGATGCTGGTGGTGGCCCAGTTTATCAACCTGTTCTACTGGTCGAACCTCGATACCATCCTGGCCATCAAGGGGGCAGAGGTGCTGAAAGCCTCAGGCCTGACCGGGCCGGTGATGTTTACCCTGTTTATGATCATCGTGGCCGTTCTGAATATTTTCCTGGGCAGCGGATCGGCCAAATGGGCCATTTTTGCCCCGGTATTCATCCCCATGCTTTACCAGCTTGATTACAGCCCTGCCTTTGTGCAGTTGATGTACCGTGTGGGGGATTCCATCACCAACTGCGTGACCCCGCTTTATGTCTATTTCCCGCTCTTGCTGGGGTGGATCCATAAGTACAACAAGAACATCGGCATTGGCACCATCGTATCGCTGCTGATACCCTATGCCATTGTGCTGTTCATTATGTGGCTGATATTGCTGTTTGTTTGGTTTGGCCTGAACCTGCCCATAGGGGTGGGTGAGTGGATCTACCTCCAATAGGTGATTGACGTTATTTTCGGACTTGCAGCATAGATGGCAAGAAGCTTGTATGCTGGCTTTCGGCTCCTGTTTTTAACCACCAAAAAATTACGCATTATGGACCATCGGGCAGAAATTTTGTTTTCGCGTCGCAGCATTCGTCAATACAAGCCTGGCGCCTCCTTAAGCCATGAACAATTGCATTTCCTGCTGGATGCGGCCATGAGCGCCCCCACGGCGCGAAACCGTCAGCCCTGGCAGTTTGTGGTGGTGACGCGCAAGGATCTGTTGGAGGAGCTTTCCCGTCGCCATCCCTATGCCAAAATGCTTAGCGGGGCCAGCCTGGCGGTGGTGGTTTGCGGTGACCCCAGCCTTGAACAGGAAGAGAGCTACCTGGTGCAGGCTTGCTCAGCGGCAACCCAGAACCTCTTGCTGGCCGTGGAGGCCATGGGGCTTGGCGGGGTTTGGCTGGGTGTTCATCCCCGCAAGGAACGGACGGAAGCCATCAGGGAACTGTTGGGGATCCCGCCTGAAATGGTGCCCGTCACAATGGTTTCGATTGGTTACCCGGCCGAAAAAAAACCCCGTAATGCCAATTACCGGCACGACAGGGTTCATAAGAATGGCTGGACCAATACGGTTGCTTAGCCGCATTTGCTCTCGCCGCAGGTGGTGCAGATGAGGCAGCCTTCCTGGTAGATCACCGTTTCCTGGTTGCATTTGCTGCAGACGCGTCCGTGGGCCTTGGTACCATCGGCAATGAATTTCTTCAGGGCACGCACCACGCCGTTTTTCCAGGTATGCAGGTGGTCGCTGTCGAGACTCAGGTCTTCGATGACGTCGACCACCGAGGGCAGGGGCATGCCGTGGCGCAGGATGCCCGAGATGAGCTTGGCATAGTTCCAGAATTCCTTGTGGAACGATCGCGAGAGGCCTTCAATGGTGACCCGGTATCCATCGCGGTCGAGGAACTGGAAGTCGTAGCGGCTTTCACCGTTTTCGTTGCGGTTCTTCATCACCCAGCCTTTGTCAACATAAACGGGGAGGTAAAATCCATCGGCTTTACCGGTAAATATTTCGTAGGGGCGTTCGTTGAGGATGCCCACTACGGCAAGCCATTTCTCGGAGTCGTTGTGGAAACGCACCACTTCGCATTCCAGGATCTTGGGACGCTTGGGAGCATTGGTTTCCCTGAATTCCTGCTTGTCTTCTTTTTTGGTGTCCTTCACCAGAACGCCGGAGCGTGAGCCGTCGCGATAAACGGTGATGCCCTTGCAGCCGCTTTGCCAGCCGGTCAGGTAGATCTTGCCTACCAGTTCTTCGGTGACGTTGTTGGGCACGTTGACGGTGACGCTGATGGAATGGTCGACCCATTTCTGGACAGCACCCTGCATGGTCACCTTGGCCACCCAGTCGACATCGTTGGCAGTGGCCTTGTAAAAGGGCGACTGGCGGATGACGTCCTGCAGCTCGCTTTCCTTCATATGGACCAGCTTTTCTTCATCGTGGCCGTTGGCCTTCATCCAGTCGATGAATTTGTGGTGGAATACGTTGTATTCTTCCCAGTGGTCGCCAATCTCATCGACAAAGTCCACGCGAACGTTCTTGTCGTTGGGGTTGACCTTGCGGCGGCGCTTGTAGGCTACCATAAACACCGGTTCTATGCCCGAGGTGGTCTGTGTGAGGAGGGAGACGCTTCCGGTGGGGGCAATGGTCAGCAGGGCGATGTTGCGTCGGCCGTGCTGCTGCATGTCGGCATAGAGTTTGGGGTCAGCATCGCGCAGGCGCTGAATGAAGGGGTTGTTTGCTTCGCGGCTGCTGTCGTAAATCGGGAAGGAACCCCTGTCGGCGGCCAGGTCAACGGAAGAACGGTAAGCGGCCAGGGCGAGGGTTTTGTGTACGTTGACCGAGAAGTCGGTGGCTTCTTCAGTGCCGTAACGGTAACCCAGTGCGGCCAGCATATCGCCTTCGGCGGTGATGCCAATGCCGGTACGGCGGCCTTCGATACACTTCTGGCGGATTTTCATCCACAGGTCTTTCTCCACCCGTTTCACTTCCTCAAGTTCGGGGTCGGTATCAATCTTTTCGATGATGCGGTCAATTTTTTCCAGCTCCAGGTCGATGATGTCGTCCATGATGCGTTGTGCCAGTGCCACATGATTTTTAAACAGGCCGTGGTCGAAGTTGGCTTTGCTGGTAAAGGGCTGGTTGACATAGCTGTACAGGTTTATGGCTAGCAATCGGCAGCTGTCGTAAGGGCACAGCGGGATCTCGCCGCAGGGGTTGGTCGAAACGGTACGGAAGCCCTGGTCGGCATAGCAGTCGGGCACGGATTCGCGCAGGATGGTGTCCCAGAACAGGATGCCGGGCTCGGCCGAACGCCAGGCGTTGTGAACGATTTTTTTCCAGAGCTCGTTGGCGTTGATGCGCTTGATGTATTTAGGCTCGCTGGCCTGAATGGGATACTGCTGGACAAAGTCTTCCTGGTCGACGACAGCCTGCATGAACTCGTCGGTGATCTTCACCGAGACATTGGCACCCGTCACCTTGCCCTGTTCGAGTTTGGCGTCGATAAAGCTTTCGGCGTCGGGGTGCTTGACGGAGACGGTGAGCATCAGGGCGCCGCGGCGACCATCCTGTGCGACCTCGCGGGTGGAATTGGAATAGCGTTCCATGAAGGGCACCAGTCCGGTGGAGGTCAGCGCGCTGTTTTTTACGGGGCTTCCCTTGGGTCGGATGTGGGAGAGGTCGTGACCAACGCCACCGCGGCGTTTCATCAGTTGAACCTGTTCCTCATCGACTTTCATGATGCCGCCGTAAGAGTCGGCTTCGCCTTTGTTGCCAATGACAAAGCAGTTGGAGAGTGATCCGATCTGAAAGGGGTTGCCGATGCCGGCCATGGGACTGCCCTGGGGTACGATGTACTTAAAGCGGTCGAGGGCCTTGAAAATGGTCTCGGCATCCAGGGGGTTGGGGTATTTCTTTTCAATGCGTGCAAGTTCACGGGCAATGCGCCAGTGCATATCCTCAGGGGTCAGCTCATAAAGGTTGCCGTCAGAGTCTTTCAGGGCGTATTTGTTGACCCAGACTCCCGCCGCCAGGCTATCGCCCCTGAAATATTCGGTGGTTTTTTTCAGTGCCTCTTCAAAAGCATACTTCTTGAACGTGGGTTCAACATCTTCTGGCCGAACCTTTGGTTCTTCTTGAATGTCAGGCCTGCTTCGCTGATCTAGCACTTGGTTGTACAGATTCTGATTCTCTTTTTCCTGTCCAATCTCACTCTGTGCATCCGGAAATGCAGATTTATTCTCCATTGCAAGTATTGATTTTTAGCGTTTTATGTTGGGGAAATCGCCCTCTTGATCTTAAAAGCAATGCAACAGAAGTGCATAATAAAGGCGATTCAAAAGCGAAGATAAAAAACAAAATTATTATCCCGGGGGGTAGGTTATTAACAAAGTCCGAAAGTTATTAACCAACGGGCTTCAACTCATTGATAGGAAAAAGGATACGGAATAATTCAATTCTTTAAATGTGTTGTTTATTTTTAAAGCATTAAAAATCAGCGCATTACTTATTCAATATTTGTATAAGTTACACGCTTTGATTGACTTACGCCCTGAAAAGTATTTAATCAGGGCGCATGTCTTTTTGCTGTTCTGACCGCATTTCGGAACTGATCTTAGCCCTCTCCGAACTCGATGAGGTAGGCTTTGATGAAATCGTCAATTTCACCATCCATCACCAACTGAACATTGGAGGTTTCGACACCTGTTCGCAGGTCTTTGACCAGTTTATAAGGATGGAAGACGTAGTTACGGATCTGCGAGCCCCATTCGATCTTTTTCTTGGTGCTTTCGAGGGCATCGAGTTTTTCCCGCTTTTTACGGAGTTCGATTTCATACAGCTGCGATTTCAACATGGTGAGGGCCTTTTCGCGGTTCTGCCCCTGTGAGCGGGTTTCCTGGCACTCCACCACGATTCCGCTGGGCTCGTGGTACAACCTGACAGCAGTTTCCACCTTGTTGACGTTTTGTCCGCCGGGGCCGCTTGAGCGGAAGGTATCCCAGCTGATGTCGGCAGGGTTGATCTCGATGGTGATGTTGTCGTCAATCACAGGATAGGCATAGACGGAAGCAAAGGAGGTGTGCCTGCGGTTGGCAGAATCGAATGGGGAGAGCCTCACCATGCGATGTACGCCGCTTTCGCCCTTGAGGTATCCGAAGGCGAACGCCCCCTCGAATTCAATGGAAGCGCTTTTGATGCCCGCCCCGTCGCCTTCCTGCAGGTCAAGCACTTTGGTTTTGTAATCGTTGCGCTCGCCCCAGCGCAGGTACATGCGCATGAGCATTTCGGCCCAGTCCTGGCTTTCGGTGCCTCCTGCACCTGAATTGATGTTCAGGATGGCATTGAGGCGGTCTTCCTCCTTGCTGAGCATTTTTTTAAACTCCAGGTCTTCGACGGCCCGGATGCCTTTTTCATATTGCTTGTCGACTTCGGCCTCGGTGGCTTCGCCGGCTTCAAAAAAATCGAAAAGGACTTTCAGGTCATCCAGCTCGCGTGCCGCACCATCATAGGCATCCGTCCATTTCTTAAGCTCGCTGATCTGGCGAAGGATGATTTCAGCTTCCTTGGGGTCGTTCCAGAAGTCGGGGCTCTCGCTGATTTTCTGTTGCTTTTCTATCTGAGTTTGTTTGCCATCGATGTCAAAGGAACCTCCTCAGGGCCTCAAGCCGCTTATCCAGTTCCTTCAGGTTTTCGGAATAGATCATTGTTATTATTGTTTTTGTTTATAATTCGTTTACCATCTTCCAGACCAGCTCGGGTTCAAATCCTTTCCCGATGCAATGCTGTGCTGTTTTTCCCTTTGCATTGAAGGGCGGCAGCCCCTTGAGGCTGTCGTATTTTTTTCGGGTCAGGCCTTCCAGTACCCTGAGGTATTCGTCCTCATCAATCTCCGTCAGGGCTTGCTGAATGATTGCATGGGCAACCTGGTGATGAGCAAGTTCCTGCAGGATGCGGACGCGGCCCCAATGGTTGTTGCGGAATTTGCCCCTGACCAAAGCCCTTGCAAAGCGTTCTTCGTTAAGGAAGCCTTCGTTTTCCAGTGCATCAAGAACCCTGCCGCTAAGCTCCGTGCTGGCACCAAGCTGATGGAGGCGCAGAGCAGTTTCCTTTTTGCTGCGGTCGCGGTAGGCGCAATAACGCCGCCCTTTTTCAAGGAACTCTTCAAAGAGCATCGCGGAAGCTGAGGCTTGTGGGTCCATGCCTTTGGGCTGAAAGGTGAAGGCAAAGGTACATCAATACCCCCGAAAATAAAAACAGTGTGCACGAAGGCTGTCATTTCAATGACTGTTCGTGCACACTGCCTTGCTGATCAAGCTTTAAAGCTTGATCTCGTCGTCCAGTTTATTGAAAAACCGGTATTCGAGGAATTGATACGAATAGGATGGGATGATTTTAATCCATTTCCTGTACTTAAAGAACCATTTCATTTGGATGGAAAAGAGACCTTTTGTAAGATAAGCAGCGATGTAAGGGTGCATACGCAGACTGAGGTACTTTTCATTTTGCTCCTGGACCAGGTAGCGGAGGTTGTTTTCAATTTCGTCGACCAGGATGATACTGGGCTTAATTTTGCCTGTTCCTTCACAGGTAGGGCATTTTTCGAGGATCTCCACATTGGTTTCCGAGCGTACTCTTTGGCGGGTGATCTGCACCAGGCCGAATTTGCTTGGCGGAAGGATGTTGTGCTTGGCGCGGTCCTTGCTCATCTCTTCCTTCATCTTTTCGTAGAGCTTGCGGCGGTTGGCCGATTGCATCATGTCGATGAAGTCGACCACGATGATCCCGCCCATATCGCGCAGCCTGAGCTGGCGGGCGATTTCTGCGGCGGCTTCCAGGTTTACATCCAGGGCATTTTCTTCCTGGCTGTTTTCGCTGTTCATGCGGTGGCCGCTGTTGACATCGATGACGTGCAGGGCTTCGGTGTGCTCAATGATCAGATAGGAGCCGCTTTTGATGGAAACGATCTTTCCAAAGGAACTTTTAATCTGTTTTTCAACGCCGAAATGTTCGAAAATGGGGAGCTTGCCCTTATACAACTTGAGGATGTCAAGTTTTCCGGGGGCAATGGTTTTGATATAGTCCCTGAGTTCTTCGAACATCGTAGGGTCGTTCACGTGGATGTTGTTGAACGATTCGTTGAGGAGGTCGCGCAGCATGGCAGAGGAACGGTTGAGTTCGCCCAGGATAATGCGCGGGGGTTTTGCGGCGGCGAGTTTTTCAGCGATGCTGTACCACCTGGACACCAGGTTGTTGAGGTCGGCATCGAGGTCGGCCACCATCTTGCCTTCGGCATTGGTACGGATAATGACTCCGAAATTCTTTGGTTTGATGCTCAGCACCAGCCTCTTCAGGCGGCTCTTCTCTTCATTGCTCTGGATCTTCTGCGACACGGAAATGCGGTCGGAGAAGGGTACCAGCACGAGGTAGCGGCCAGCCAGCGAAATTTCGCTGGTGATGCGAGGCCCTTTGGTTGAAATGGGTTCTTTGGCAATCTGAACAAGCACCGGCTGGTTGCTGGTCAAAACACTGGTGATCTTCCCGGTTTTCTCGATCTCTTTCTCGAGAATGAAGTTTTCCATGGGAAGCACCCGGGTTTTCCCGGCCATGGCCAGTTTGGTGTATTTGTTCAAAGAGTTGACCTGGCTGCCCAGGTCGAGGTAATGTAAAAACGCATCCTTTTCGTATCCCACATCTACAAAGGCGGCATTGAGCCCGGAAATGATCTTCTTGACCTTGCCCAGGTAAATGTCGCCCACCGAAAAGTTGTTATTCTTGCTCTCTTTGTGTAATTCCACCAGGAGTTTCTCCTCCTGAAGGGCCATAACAACATCCGATGCGTTGGAATCAATAATTAAATCTCTGTTCACTTTAGGGATACTTTATTTGGTTAAATCATTCGCCCTTGATGGGGGAATGGAGGAAGGGAGACAAGCACGCTAAAACTGGTGCTTTTAAATAAAATTACATAATACCCGCTGGGAGGTATTATGTAATTTCATTAAACAGGTAAAAAGAAATGCAACCAACAAATGCAAGCGTATTATTTCTTCTTGTGCCTGTTTTTTCTCAGGCGCTTCTTACGCTTGTGGGTTGACATCTTATGTCTTTTTCTCTTTTTTCCGCTAGGCATATCAAATCTCCTTGTTTAAAAATTTGCCCGTCCGGAATTTCCGGAGGGAAAGGGTGTTTTTTGGTTATTTTACAGCCACTACCGATTCTTTAACTTCGCTGACGAATTCCTTCGCAGGCTTGAAAGCCGGGATGTTATGGGCAGGAATAATAATGGTGGTATTCTTGGAAATGTTACGACCGGTTTTTTCTGCTCTTTCTTTGATGATAAAGCTACCAAAGCCTCTTAAATAAACATTTTCTCCTTTTACGAGTGAATTTTTCACTGTGGCCATGAAAGCCTCGACGGTTGCTTGAACCGCAACTTTTTCAATACCGGTTTTATTTGCAATCTCGGTAACAATTTCAGCTTTTGTCATTGTTATTACTTTTTGGTTATTAGAATTTTACGAAGTTTTTGAATTAATCGGGTTGCAAAGATAAGTTTTTTCTCATTATCAGAAAACAATTTATTTATTTTTACCTTCATCAAAATGGTGATTTTTAACAAATAACAAACAAAAAGGAGCTTTTTTTATGTCTTTCTCCACCCGCCTGCTTGAATGGTATGCTGAAAAGGGGCGAAGTTTGCCCTGGCGAGAGACGCACGACCCCTATGTGGTTTGGGTGACGGAGATCATTTTACAGCAAACGCGTATAGATCAGGGAATAGACTATTATTTTCGTTTCCTGGAGGCTTTTCCGGATGTTTCGAGACTGGCGGCAGCTCCGGAGGATGAGGTGCTTCGCCTGTGGCAGGGCCTGGGCTATTATTCGCGGGCGCGGAATTTGCACCGGGCGGCGCGTGAAATAGTGGAGAAAGGTGGAGGGCAGCTGCCCGGCAGTTATGCCGAATGGCTGAAGGTACCGGGCGTTGGGCCCTACACGGCTGCAGCCATAGCCTCCATAGCCTTTGGGGAAGCGGTTCCGGCCCTCGATGGCAATGTCTACCGGGTGCTGGCCAGGGTGTTTGGCATTGCCGAATCGACCGAGAAGGGTGCCGGGAAAAAGGTCTTTAGGGAGGTCGCTTCCGGCTTGATCGACCGGGAGGATCCGGGTGCCTTTAACCAGGCTATGATGGATTTCGGGGCCATGGTTTGCAAACCCGCCGCCCCGCTATGCCCGGATTGCATCTTCAACCGGGAGTGCCTGGCATTGCAGCAGGATGCCGTTGATCAGTATCCGGTGAAGAAAGCCCCCAAAGCCATTCGCAACAGGTATTTCAATTATTTCTTTTTCTTTTTCGAAGACCAGGAAGGTCAGCAGCAGTTTTTGGTCAGGCAAAGAGACGGAAAGGATATCTGGAAGAACCTGTATGAATTGCCCCTGATAGAGACCGCGGAAGAGGCAGGCCCTGAAAAGGTATTTGAAATGCCCCAATGGAAAAACTGGTTTCCGGATAAAAAAGAGTTGACCTGGACCGGCCAGCCCTTGTCCTTTCGCCATGTGCTGACCCACCAGGTGATCCATGCGAAATTTTATGCCGTCCGGCTCCCCCCCGAAAAAGCCCTTACCTTAGCGGAAGAATTTTTTCTGGTGGACGAAAAGGCCTTTGAACGGCTGCCAAAATCGCGGCTTACCTTGTTATTCCTTCAAAGAAACATGAAGAAATGAATATATATATAAATTAAAAAGCATATATCTAATCTTTTTTTTTATATTATTCGTGGAGAAGATTTGGATTGTATCAAAAAACTTTTTAATTTGACGGGCACTAACTGTTTAAATTCTAATCAAATTGAATCATAAACTTAAAAAACATTGCAATGGCAGGAGTAAATAAGGTGATTTTATTGGGAAATCTGGGGAAAGACCCTGTAGTTCGCTCCATTGAAGGTGGAAACAAAGTAGCTAATTTTTCTTTGGCTACCAATCGTTTTTTTAAAGGTCAGGATGGAAATCCTGTTGAAGAAACCGAATGGCATAATATTGTACTGTGGGGTCGGCTGGCAGAAATTGCAGAAAAATATCTTAATAAGGGAAGCAAGGTATATATTGAAGGCCGGATTCGAACAAGGCAATATGATGATAAGGAAGGCAATAAACGTTACATTACAGAGATCGTTGGGGAAACGATGAACATGCTTGGATCGCGTCCAGATGGTTCAGATAATGGTCCCAGACATGATAATGAGCCGACTTCCACGGGTGAAGTCCCCACTGTTGATGACGATCTGCCGTTTTAATCAATGTGTTTTTCAGGGATCCTGAGGTGATCCTGCCCTCAGGTGGGATCATTTCCTTTTTTGGTGCTTGGGGAGAATATCTTTTGAGCTGAAAGATAAGCCTTGACCAGTTTTTGAAAGTCTTCGTGGTCGTGGTTCTGGAAGCGCACCCTGATGGGAATGAAATATACCGGCAATCCCTGGAGTTCTTTCATAAGCCCGGCTTCTTGAAGCCGCATGGCATCCTTTTCGGTGACCACAATGGCCTTTGACTTGCTGAAGGTATCCTTGAATGTTTTTCGGAGATTTTGCAGGTCGCGGGGGGAGAACTGGTAATGGTCGGGAAAGCGTTTTACGATGAGTTCCTGGCAATCCCGCTTCAGGTGTTCTTCCAGCGCTGAGGTATTGGCAATGCCCGAATACAGGAAGATGGTTTTGTAGGATTTGCAGGGATTCGGGGTTTCAGGCACTAAAGGCTGCCAGGACTCGTAATGGATGGTAGAGAAGAAAACGTTTTCGAGTTTATATTTTTCCAGTTTTCTCAGGAAGTAGTTTCGGTCGAGAGGAGAAAAGACGATTGGTGTTTTCGAAACGATCAGGGCGTGGGCTCTTTTGATGCCTTTTTTGGGCTCACGCAAATTGCCGCAGGGCAACAGGAAGTTGTGGAAGAAGGGTTTGTAATACTCGGTCAGCACCAGGTTCAGGCCAGGTTTCACAAAACGGTGCTGGAAGCCGTCGTCGAGGATGATAAGGTTAACGTCGGGGTACTGCTCCAGGATCTTTTTGATGCCTTTTCGGCGCCGCTCGTGGACAGCCACCACGATGTCGGGAAACTTCCGGCAGATCTGCAGGGGCTCATCTCCTACCTGGGAAGCTTTATGATCAGGCTGGGCGATCAAAAATCCCCTGGTTTTTCTTTTGTACCCCCGGCTCAGCACGGCGACGCGGAAATCGTGCCTAAGGAATTCTACCAGGTATTCCACATGGGGCGTTTTTCCTGTTCCGCCGGTGCTGATGTTGCCAAAGCTGATCAATGGAACATCATAACTCACAGAGCGGATCACTCCCAAATCAAAAAGTTTATTGCGGATCCATGCAATGAATCCGTAAGCCAGGCAGAAAGGAAGCAATAACAGCCGGAATGGTGACATGCTCAAAGGTATCGATTTGTTGGCGGGGCTGCAAACATAACCACCTTGTTTTTAATAATATACGCAGATGATTCAATAAGGTTACAACTCTTTTTCCTTATCCAGGCAGGGTGGTTTGAAGTAAACATTTACCGAAAGATCGAAGATTTTATGTTCCCGGTTTTTGTCCTTTCCTGGTACGCCTGAATTCCGGATACTATTTTTACCTTTGAAATAAAAATAAAAGACTGGTTATGAAACTAAGGGAATTATTGAATGTTTTTGAGCGTTTTGCACCGGGTTCTCTCCAGGAATCTTACGATAACAGTGGATTACAATTGGGTTCGCCAGAACAGGAGGTCCATAAGGGTCTGATATGCCTGGATGTGACGCCAGCGGTGGTTGAGGAAGCGGTGGCAGAGGGCTGCGATCTGGTCCTGTCACATCATCCTTTGTTATTCAAGGGACTGAAAAAGATTACCGGGGGGCATTTCACAGAGCGGGTTATCATAGAAGCCATCAAGCATGATATTGCCATCGTTTCCATGCATACCAACCTCGATAACATTGACCGGGGTGTGAATTTCATGCTGGGAAAAAAGCTTGGGCTGCAAAACCTCAAAATATTGCAACCCCAAAAGGGACTGTTGAGGAAGCTGGTTACTTTTTGTCCTCATTCGCACGCTGAGAAAGTAAGGAGCGCCATTTTTAAGGCAGGGGCCGGCCATATTGGCGATTATGATTGCTGCAGCTATGCCGTGGATGGCCATGGTACCTTTCGGGCAGGAAAGGATGCCAAGCCTTTTGTCGGGAAACAGGATGAGCTGCATGTGGAGCCGGAAGTCAGGATAGAAACCATACTACCTGCTTACCTTGAAAGCAGTGTGGTTGCAGCCCTGTTAGCGAGCCACCCCTATGAAGAAGTGGCTTATGACATATATCCCCTGGAGAATGTTTTTGAACGCACGGGTTCGGGTATGATTGGCGAGTTGGAAATCCCCCTTTCGGAAAATGACTTTCTGGAAAAGCTCAAGCGGGAATTGAAGGTTCCCTGCCTGCGGCATACTGCCTTTAACGGGAAAGCCATCAAAAAGGTTGCTTTTTGCGGGGGAGCCGGCAGTTTCCTGATGGAGCGAGCCCGGCAAGCGGGTGCCGATGCTTTTGTTACCGGCGATATGAAATATCACGATTTTTTTGAAGCCAGCGACCGCTTGTTGCTGGTCGATGCCGGCCATTATGAAACCGAGCAATTCACCAAAGATTTATTGTATGACATTGTTAATAAAAATTTTAGTAAATTTGCACTCCTTATTTCCGGGGTAAATACCAACCCCGTTCAATATTTTTAAAAAATCGTTTTCACCAAAACAGACCCCATTAATCCATGGCTAAAAGTTCAAAATCCGAAGAGGAAGTTCCCAGGCAAATAAACCCAAGTACCGGTACCGAAAGATCGGACGTTATTATTCCCGAGTCGGGCAATGAAGAAAGCGTTGAACTGACGGTTACGAAGAAGCTCACCGCCTTGTTTACCCTTCAAGCCATTGACACACAGATTGACAAGATTCGCGCTATTCGGGGCGAATTACCCCTTGAGGTTGAAGACCTTGAGGATGAAATTGAAGGCCTTGAGACGCGTATCGAAAAGTTCAGGCAAGAGCTCAGGGAGCTGGAAGCTGAAATTACCGGCAAAAAGGCTGCCATCAGCGAAAGTCAGGAGTTGATCAAGAAATACGAAGGTCAGCAGATGAATGTGCGTAACAACCGTGAGTATGATTCTCTTTCAAAGGAAATCGAGTTTCAGACGCTGGAAGTACAGCTTTCGGAAAAGAAGATCCGCGAGTATACCGCTGCCATGGAACTGAAGTCCGAAACCGTAAAACAGGTTGAGGAAGAACTTGAAGAGCGTCGCAAAGATCTGGAGGCCAAGAAGAACGAACTGGATGATATTGTTGCAGAGACCAAAAAGGAAGAAGAATTGCTGCTGGAAAGTTCAGAAAAGCAAAAAACAGCCATTGAAAGTCGCCTGATGACAGCCTATCAGCGTATCCGCGAGAATGCACGAAACGGGCTTGCTGTTGTTCCCGTAGAGCGTGATGCCTGCGGTGGATGCTTCAATAAGATTCCCCCCCAGCGCCAGCTCGATATCCGTTTGCACAAAAAGATCATTGTTTGTGAATATTGCGGACGCATCCTGGTGGATAGCGATATTGTAAGTTCGGTAGAACTGGATTTTTAATCATATAGCATTTTTTTATAAGAGGCCATCTCAATACGCTGAGATGGCCTCTTTTTTTATTATCCTCCTGCATGTGTGCCAACCCATCCAGCTTCAGCCCACAACCTCAGCACTAAAGAACCCTGTCTTGATTTGTTAGTCAAAAGGCCTGTTTCAGCCTTGTTTCACTCTTTAAGATCAGACGTAGATGAGACGTATTTTAAACGTAGTTCAGACGTGTAAAAACGGTTAAACTACGTCTGAACTACGTGTTAACTACGTCTGAACTCCGACTTTAAGATGATCCTGAAGGGGTTTAGCAGTCTTTCTTCTCGACAGCAGGTGTCGGTGAAAAGGACAATAGCATTCAAAGGCTGGAAGAAGGCTTTGAAAGAGCCTGCAAGGATGCCAAAATTAGTCTCTCATAAGGTGGTGGGTTCCCTGAAAAAAAACAGGCCATCTGCTGATTAGGTGACGGCCTGTTTTTAATTTGAAAACCGGTTTTCTCTAAAACCTGAATCCAAAGGTGAGCATAAACCTGCTCATGGTGTATTTGTTTTCTACAGGGTTTACAAACTGTGCGCTGTAAAGGTAATAGTCCTCAGAGAAGAAGGTAAGAGCATAGCCAAAGTCAAGGAAGAAACTTCGGTCGCGGAAACCAAGTCCTGCTGATGCCACGGATTGTTGACCATCGTTGACACCACTTTGGTAAGGACTGGAATAAAAGGCATAACCACCACGGAGCACCAGGGGATCGAGTCTTACCTCTCCACCAATGCGAATGTTATGTTGGGTGGTATAGTTTTCCTGGATCACCCGGTTTTCGTCGGCAAACAGGTAATCATCGCTGCGCAGGCGCATTTTCGAATAGTCTACATATTCATAATCAATACTGATAAGGCCGGCAGTTCCGAAAACGAGGCCAAGGCTTCCAATGGCTTTCATTGGGGTATTGAGCTCGTAGGCAAACCAGGCGTCGGGTGAACGCGAATAGTCTGTGTAATCTGTAAGGTTAAGGGAAGACTCCATACTGGCATAGTATTCGTCTTCCAGTTTGAAGAAGGTGGGGGTATGAACGGCTATACCCAGGCGTACCATATCCGTAGGCCTGAGAATGGCGCCCACCTTGAGGTTGAACCCGGTTCCTGAAGTGCTGAACTTGTTGGTATAGGTGAGGGAGTTAAAAGCTTCGCTTAAGTTTTCGGTATCGGTTTCCTGAAAGATGGCATTTTCCTCATACCTGACAGAAGGTAAGCCAACGGTAGCTCCCAGGAAGAGAAAGTCATTGTAGTTGGCGCCAATAGAGAAAATAAATTCCCTGATTGAACCAGAAGAATTGGTTTCCTGGCGCTGCAATACATTGCCGTCGGGCATGTCCACGCCGTATTGTCCGTTATCCTCAAAGAGCAGCCAGGTGTCCCAGGCAAGGCCCGTAGAAAAGTCATCCAGGTTGGAGAGACTGCCTTCCTGGTTGGCTTGGTTCATGAAGTCGGTCATCAGCGAGCTTTGGGTATTGAAACCCTCGGCGGTCCATCGTTGGTTGTAGTTGTTGTGGCGGTTGATGCCAAACCCGAAGTTTATGGCTTTCCAGCCCGGTTGTTCCACGGGGGAACTTAAGGGAAGCGAAAAAACCACGCCAAGGTTATTGAGGTTGAAATTGTATTTCATGTCGTCACTGATGGTTCCATAATATGACGACTCGACGAGGCTGTAATCGAGGGTTGGGGTAAAGGTAATTTCCGAACTCCTGAAGATTCCCAGTCCGGCAGGGTTGGTGCTCAGGCTTGAGAAATCTCCCCCCAGGGCTCCAAAAGCGCCTCCCATACTGGTGAAGCGAGCTGTTCCTCCGGGCTTCATGAAGGAATACCTGAAGGCATCATTTTCATTCTGTGAGAATGCCTGTGCAGAAAATATCAGGAGGGTAGTCAGGGCAAAGACGATCCTTTTCATGGTATCAGCATTTTAGTGAAACAAGGTTGTAAAACCTCCCGGCTCAGCCGGTATGGCAATCTTGCCGGGAGGGTATGTCATTTAAGGAGAAATTAAAAAATACGCAATGATCAGCGTCGGCTACCGCTGCTGCTTCTGCTGGGTGAAGAGTTGCTTCCCGAACTTCTGGAAGGTGAGCTGCTGCTTCCTCCTGAGCTTCTGGAAGGAGAAACGGAAGGTGAGCTGCTTCTGCTTGGGGAAGACGATACGCCACTGCTCCGGGAAGGCGAGCGCTGTGGGGCGGGTGCCGTTCTTGAGGGAGCTGATCGCTGTGCCGGGGGCGAATAGGAAGGCTGGCCCCTTTGTTGCCTGGAAGGCTGAACCCTGGGCTGCTGCGGTGCTGGCTGGCTTTGGGGCCTTGTTTGCGGGCGAACCTGCTGCGGAGCAGGCCTTACGGGCCGCCTTTGATCCTGGGCGGGATTTACCGCTGATGGTGTGCTGCCTGATTGCGGACGAGTATACTCCTGATTGGTCTTAGGCTGCTGATAGCTGGGAGAAGTATAGGTGCGCGGCCTGTTGAAATTCGGGTCGTTTTCCTGAGGCTGATTTCCTGCCGGCGCCTGTTGCGGTCTCTGATAGCGCTCAGTCTGGATGCTTTGATTTTCAGGGCGTTTGGGGTCTTGATTACCAGGATTCGTCTTTTGAGGCTGTGTTGGCCTGGCTGGCTGTGTGGTCGTCGGACGCGATTGCGGCTGAGTCTGAGGCCTTACAGCAGGAGTCCGTTCCGGTTGCTGGGGTTGCGCCGGACGGGTCTGCTGGGGCTGTTGCTGACGGCCTGTTTCAACCGGCTGGACAGGTACCCGTTCCCTTTGGGGACTGGTCTGTGCAGGACGGGTAATGGGCTCAGCAGCTTCACGCGAATCCCTTACAGGCTGAATGGCAGCCGGCTGGGTTTCAGTTCCACTTTGACCGGGAGTGCCTGCAGGGCGGGCCGTTTCACCAGATACTGCACCACCTCGCGAACGCACATCGGGCGCCATTTCATTATTACGGTTGCGGGTCACATCACGGGTGTTCTCGTACATTTCAGCAAGGGTGGATGGGCGGCCTTCTCCACGGCCTGTGCCATCGGCAACGGCACCTCCGCTGGCACCGCGGTGACCATAATAATAGTTGCTGCGGTCGTAGCTGTTGTAATAGTAATTGTAGTTGTAGGGATTACCCCAGTAACCGTTGTAATAGCCTGCATAATATCCGGCATTGTATCCCGACCAGTAACTATATCCCCATGGGCTGTAAAAGCCGGGGTAGTACCCCCAGGAGTTCCATCCATACATACTATAGGGATTGCTCCAATAATAAAACGGTGAATTCCAGGAATACCAGTAGAAACTTGGGCTGTACATCATGTATCCGGGATAGTAGAACCCCAGGGAACCATAACCCAGGTAAATGCTTACCCCGTAATAGAATGGATCATAGTTATACCAATACATGTTGGTATAATAGGGGTCGTAATATGCCCAGGTAGAATATCCGGGACTATGGAACCGGCGGATACGTGCTGCATAGGAATAATCGTAATAGTCACCGTAGTAATAGTTGTTTACATAGGTGGTTCCGTCCTGTTCATAATAGGTCTCGGTGGCTGAGGGTTGGGTATTGTAATCATAATACTCATCCTCGTAATAGGATTCTTCAGCCTGTTGTTCATACACCTGTCCCTGACCTTGCTCATCATAATAAGTTTGCTGGTCATTCGTGGGAGCCTGGGAAACATCCACGGGGGTAGCCTGTTGATGAACCACTGTGGTCTCGGGATCCCTGGGGACGTAATAAATGTCATCATAAATAGTGGAAGCGTGGTAGGTCGAAGAACAACCTGCCAGGGCGACCGAAATGACGATCAGAAGTTTAAAAATAGGTTTCATAATGAATTCCTCCTTGCTTGTGGTTATTGACAAAGTTAACAAGTTAAGTCAATGTTCGTGGTTTTTTCTTAAATTTGCCGCGTTTATCACCTGAATATTAGTACAAATACTATACCAAAAACATCAATGGCTAAAGATTTTTCAACCCGCGAAGAAAATTATTCCAAATGGTACAACGATATTGTCCAACGTGCCGGCCTGGCTGAGAATTCTGCCGTCAGGGGATGCATGGTGATCAAGCCTTACGGCTATGCCATCTGGGAAAAGATGCAGGCTGCATTGGACAAGATGTTTAAAGATACAGGACATTCAAACGCTTACTTCCCAATTTTCATACCAAAGTCGTTTTTCAGCAAGGAAGCTGACCACGTTGAAGGTTTTGCCAAGGAATGTGCTGTGGTTACCCACTATCGTTTAAAGCAAGACCCGAATGGCAAAGGGGTGATCGTAGATGAAGACGCCAAACTGGAGGAAGAGTTGATTATCCGTCCAACTTCCGAGACCATTATTTGGGACACTTACCGGAACTGGGTTCAGTCCTACCGCGACTTGCCCATCTTGCTGAATCAGTGGGCAAACGTGGTACGCTGGGAGATGCGCACCCGAATGTTTCTTCGCACGGCTGAATTTTTGTGGCAGGAAGGGCATACTGCCCACGCTACCCGGCAGGAAGCCATTGAGGAAACCGAACGCATGCTGGATGTCTATGCCCATTTTGCAGAGCATTTTATGGCCATCCCCGTATTGAAAGGAACCAAATCGGTGAATGAGCGCTTTGCCGGAGCTGTTGATACCTATTGCATTGAAGCCCTGATGCAGGATGGAAAAGCCTTGCAGGCAGGAACATCGCATTTTCTGGGGCAGAACTTTGCCAAGGCTTTTGATGTCAAGTTTGCCAGTCAGGAGGGTACCCTTGAATATGTATGGGCCACCTCATGGGGTGTTTCCACCCGTCTTGTAGGCGCATTGATCATGGCTCACTCGGACGACCACGGCTTGGTATTGCCTCCCAAACTGGCACCCATCCAGGTGGTGATCGTGCCCATATATAAAAATGCTGAACAACAAGATCTTGTGATTGAAAAGGCGCGGCAAATCAAAGAGCAATTGCAGGGAGCAGGGATCTCGGTTAAATTGGATGACCGTGATTCCTATAAGCCGGGCTGGAAATTCAATGAGTATGAATTTCAGGGGGTCCCGGTGCGTATTGCCATTGGACCCCGCGATGTAGAAAATGGTACCGTTGAACTTGCCAGGCGCGACACCCTGGAAAAGGAAGTTTTTCAGACTGAAGGGATTTCACAGAAGATCGAACAATTACTGGCTGAAATCCAGGACAACCTTTACCAGAAAGCGCTTGCATTCCGTGATCGAAGCACCTATAAAGCCGACACCTGGGAAGAGTTTATTGATATTCTCGACAATAAGGGTGGGTTTATCCTGGCTCACTGGGATGGAACTGCCGAAACAGAACAAAAAATAAAGGAGGAAACCAAGGCAACAATCCGCCTTATTCCGCTGAATAACACCCCTGAAGAAGGGAAGTGCATTTATTCCGGCAAACCTTCAACACAACGGGTGGTTTTTGCCAGGGCTTATTAAACCTAATCAAAATTAGGAGTTTTGGCATTTCATTTGATCGGAGAAAATGGATATATTTGAAAAGAAAAAATTTCCTATGAAAATTTTCTTCCTCCTTTTTTCCCTCTTTTGGGTATTGAACGGCTGGGCGCAGCCAGTTGTCGAGCCTGAAGAAAACTCTCAACAACTGCAACTTGACATTCGCCAGGATGCCAGGATTGACCAATTGTTGGAGGCCTATAAGGAAGTGGTGTCGCGCGAGCGTGGCTTCACTGGCTACCGGGTTCAGATCTATGCTGATGCAGGCAACCAGTCAAAACTCAGGACCCAAAGGCGGAAAGCGGAATTTGACACAAAATACCCGGGAGTGGAATCGTATATCATTTACGATGCACCTGATTTTAAACTAAGGGTGGGAAATTTCAGGACACGCCTGGACGCACGCCGGTTTCTTGAAAAAATAGCCAGGGATTACGAATCTGCCTACATTGTTGTTGACCGGATCGAATACCCTGGCTTTGAATAGTCCTTATTGAATCCTTTATAGGCGCCTTTTATTAATTGCGGTCGATGGAGTTCAGGTCTTCAAAGGCTGTCTTCAGACGATCGCGCATGCTTTCTTCCCCTTTGCGTAACCAGGCCCTGGGGTCATAATATTTCTTATTAGGCTTGTCATCCCCTTCCGGGTTACCGATTTGGTCTTGAAGATAACCTTCGTTTTTCTTGTAGTAATTCTTAACCCCTGCCCAATAGGCCCACTGGGTATCGGTATCAATATTCATTTTTACCACGCCATAACCAATAGCTTCCCTTATTTCTTCGCGCGAAGAGCCGCTTCCGCCATGAAAAACGAAACTTACCGGCTGGTCACCTGTTTGATAATGCTTTTGGATGTGATCCTGTGAGTTCTTCAGAATGACGGGTTCAAGTTTTACGTTGCCAGGCTTGTATACCCCATGGACATTACCAAAAGAAGCGGCGATGGTAAACTGATCAGAAACCTCCATCAGGGCCTCATACATCTTGGCGACCTCTTCAGGTTGCGTATAAAGCCTGGAGCTTTCAATTCCGGTATTATCTACCCCGTCTTCTTCTCCTCCGGTTACCCCCAACTCAACTTCCAGGGTCATTCCCATCTTTTTCATCCTTTCAAGGTAACGCTTGCTGATCTCAATGTTCTCTTCAAGGCTTTCTTCCGAGAGGTCAAGCATATGTGAACTGAAAAGGGGCTTACCAAAAGCCTTGAAGTTTTGCTCGCTGGCGTCAAGCAGGCCATCAATCCATGGAAGCAGTTTTTTGGCGGCATGGTCGGTATGCAGGATAACTCTTACACCGTATTCTTTGGCCATGAGTTCAATGTGCCTGGCGCCTGAAATAGCCCCGGCTATGGCAGCCTTCTGGTTGTCGTTGGGAAGGGTTTTCCCGGCAAAGAAATGAGCTCCGCCATTGGAAAACTGAATAATGACCGGAGAGTTGATATCCCTTGCTGCTTCAAGGACTGCATTCACCGAGTTGGTCCCAATAACGTTTACCGCAGGAAGGGCAAATTTGTGTTCCTTGGCTATGCGGAAGATTTCCTGCACGTCACGGCCGGTTACAACACCCGGCTCAATATGGTTCATTAATTTTGCTGACATCTTTCTAAGGTGTTTTTATGATTAGAGTTTTTTTTAATTCTTTATCAAATTTAGCAAATAAATGGGTAACTGCTAAATGCCTGCCTGTGGGATTTGCTTTTAGACCGGATAAAAAGATTTTTTTGAAACAATCAAAGTTAAAGCTATTTTTGAGGTCAAATTTTTTCCGGGCTCTTTTACCCGGGCCAGGAAGACTGTTCAGGATGAAAATTTTTGGTTGTGAGCCTTAAGGTTGCTATAAATACCCGCTTGCTGTTGCCCGGAAAACTAGAGGGAATTGGCTGGTTTACTTACCAGACCTTTAAACGTATTGCCCTGAATCATCCCGAGGTGGAATTTCATTTCATCTTCGATCGGCCCTTCAACCAGGAATTTGTTTTTTCCGACAATATCAAGCCTGTGGTTTTGTTTCCCCAGGCCCGGCATCCAATCCTTTATTACCTCTTCTTTGAGAAAGCCTTGCCAGCCTACCTGAATAAGATTGGCCCTGACCTGTTTATTTCGCCTGACGGGATGTTGTCTCTAAGCTGGGAAGGCCCTCAGATACCTGTTTTTCACGATCTGAACTTTATTCACAACCCCGATTACCTGCCCTGGCTGAGCAGTAAATATTATCGTGCCCGCTTCCCACGTTTTGCCGAAAAGGCCTGCCGTGTAGCCACCGTTTCTGAATATTCAAGACAAGATATTGCCAACACCTTTGGTTATCCTCCCGAAAAAATTGATGTGGTGTATAACGGGGTTAACGAAGACTTTAAACCGGTAAGTGTAGCCGTTGCCGAAGAAACTCGCCGGCAATATACCGGAGGTTGTCCTTATTTTGTCTATGTGGGCTCGCTTCATAAGCGGAAGAATATTGACAATATGCTTCTGGCTTTCGATGCCTTTAAAAAGACAGACCGGGAAAACCACAAGATGGTGATCATCGGTGAACACATGTTTGGGTCTAATGGATTTCAAAAGGTGCTGAGCGCTATGTCCTATAAGGACGATATTATTTTTGTGGGCAGGCTTTATAAAGAACAACTGAGCAAGGTGGTAGCCTCTTCACAGGCCTTGCTGCTGGTTTCCTTTTTTGAAGGATTTGGCATTCCCATCATTGAAGCCATGCATTGCGAGGTCCCTGTAATCTCATCCAATGTTACCAGCATGCCCGAAGTGGCTGGCAATGCAGCCCTGCTTGTCGACCCACACGAAATTGGACAGATCAGCCGTGCAATGCAAGACATCGTTAGAGACCAGGTATTAAGGAGAACGCTGATTGAAAACGGCAAGTTGATTCGTGCCCGCTTTTCATGGGAAAAAACCGCCGAACGCATGTGGAATTGCATGTCGCATTGTTTCTGATATCCCTCTTTTAAATTTTTCTGGGTAAAGTTTTGGACTGTTCCGGGAGGTATTTTTCCGGCAATTTCTGATTTGTTTTTTCGTTTTGTAAAAGGCATTGTGAATGATATTACTTTTGCAATATATAGCCTTAACAACCTAAAATCAGATTATTATGAAAAGAATGATATTGCTTGCCTTTATGGCACTTATGCTTGCCTCTTGCGGTCAGAAAAGCCAGGAAGAAGTGGACCGCCTGCAGCAAGAGAACCTGGAACTGAAAGATCAGTTGGCCACCAAAGATGAAACTTTTAATGACTTCTTTGGGTCACTGAATGAAATTGAAGAAAACCTTGCCTTGATCAAGGAAAAAGAGAATATCATTTCAGAGGGAACTCAAAACGACCTCGAAGGGAATAGTGATATGATGGATCATATCAATGAAGATATCCGTATGATTGGTGAACTGATGGAGAAAAACCGACAGTTGATCAATCGGCTGAACCGGGATATCAGCAATTCCAACGTGAAGGTGGCCGAGTTTGAAAAGATGGTTACCCGCCTCAATGAACAAATTGATGAAAAAGAACTGGAGATTGGAAATCTTAAGGAGCAATTAGGACAGATGAACCTTCGGGTGGATTATTTATCGGCTACCGTCGACACCCTTCAGCAAGTCGCAAGCCAACGCGAACAGATCATTGAGGAGAAAATCTCTGAAATGAACACAGCCTTTTACACGATGGGCTCGCGTCGTGAACTAATTGACTGGGGCATTATTACCCGTGAAGGGGGCTTTCTAGGCATTGGAAGAACCAACAGGCTGAACTCCAGTTTTGACCATACCAATTTTACCCGGATCGATATAACCCAGACGCGTGAAATTACCGTAGCCGGACAAAACCCCATTTTTATTACTCCCCATCCTGAAGGAACCTGGGAATATAGAGTGGAGGATGAGGTTACTTATTTGGTGATTCTGGACCCAACCAAGTTCTGGAGTGCTTCCAAATACCTGGTCATCGAGATAGAATAGCGAGTTTAAAAGCCACTGAGCTTCATCGTTACGGTGGGAATTAGTAACAGGAATCCCAGGATCACTACGGTTACAATGAGTGGCCAAACCCATCGTACCCATTTGTCATAGGGAATCCGTGCCACACCTAAGACGGCAATCAATACGCCGGAGGTAGGCGTGATCATATTGGTAAATCCATCCCCAAACTGGAAAGCCATGACCGTTGCCTGACGTGAAATGCCTATCAGATCACTGAAAGGTGCCATGATCGGCATGGTAATGGCCGCTTTGGCAGAACCCGAAGGGATAACAATGTTGATCAGGGTTTGAATGACATACATCACCCCGATGGAAGCAATGTCGCCGAAGTTTACCATGGCTTTCGACATGCCGTACAGCAGCGTGTCAACAATCCCTCCATCCTCCAGGATAACAATAATACCACGGGCAAGACCTACAATAATGGCCGCTGAAAGGATGTCCTTCACTCCTTCCAGGAATTGTTTGGCAATAATATCGGCCGAAAAGTTATAGGCCATACCAGCTGCAATTCCCATGACAAAAAACAAGGTGGCGATTTCCATGATGTACCAGCCATAACCCATTACACCTACCATCAGGAAAAGAATGGTGTAACCCAGTAAGAGCAGGATAAAAAAGTGGACGGATTTACGCAGAGAGAGCACCCCTAGGATGGCAAAAACAATAGTAAGTGCCGGAATGATTAATAATGAAACGGTGGAGTTACCAATCTTAAGCCCCGTAACCGGATAAAGGAAAGAAAAGGCTGTCAAGGTAGCCAGGATCATGCCATAGACGATCCATGCCATCCTGGGTGTAAAATAGGTGATCTTCTCGTTATGTGCTCCATCCCGATTGCGCCAGTAGGCATCTCCCTCATACATGATTGAGAGCGAAGGCTTTTTCCGGATCCGGCTGACATAACGCAGCACAAAAAAGATCCCTACCAGGTTGATCACCACCCAGCAAAAGATCCGGTAACCCATCCCTGAAAACAGGGGAATCTCAGCTATGCCTTGTGCGATGCCTATGGTAAAAGGATTCAACACCGCCCCCGCAAAGCCCAGGTGGGCTGCAAGGTATACCATGGCCACCCCGGTGAAGGAATCATAGCCCATGGATATGGCAAGGGGGATGACAATAATCACAAAGGCAATGGTTTCTTCACTCATGCCGAAGATGGCCCCAAACAAGCTGAACATGATCATGATCAGGACAATGATCACATTGTCCACCACATTGCGGTGCATGATGTTCCGGCTTTCCAGCATCCGGGTAAAACGAAGGAAAGCAAAGATCCCCACATCAATGGCCTTGGTCTTATTCATGATCCAGAAGGCCCCGCCAATCATTAAAATGAAAATGATAATGCCTGACTGTTTCACAAACCCATTGAAAAGGGCTGAAAATACCTGCCATGTCTGTGGCTGGCTGGGGCTCTCAGGCTGAAAAGCATCCGGAAGGTCCTTTTCATAATAAAAGACCATTTCCTTTTTGTCAACACCATCCCGAACCACTTTCTGCTCAACATATTTTCCGGGGGGAATAAACCAGGTGAGCGCAGCGGCAAACAAGATGATGCCGAAAACGATTACATAGGTGTGGGGAACTTTCTTCAGCATAGGAATACCGAATTATTTGAGTGAAAATTTTTCGCCCGGCAAATAAATATCCAGTGTCAGGCCGGTGGCGCCCAGTTTTCCATTTATGTTATTTACTTTTTTCAAGGGATTGGCGTATACCATTACCTGCGAAAGTCCGATCACTTCAGCTGAATTACCCTTCACCAGCAGGGCTGTCGATTCATCGATGCCAATGCCCAGTAGGTCAGGATACTCAAGGATCGCTGAAAGCAGTCTATTGTGACGGCTGCGCCAAACAAAATGCTGATCCACAATCGCTGTATGAATAAGCCCCAAACCCGGCTCAAGTTCAAGGTTGTTTGATTCCAGGCTGCGGAAAGTGGGCCGGTAATCGGGATATTTCAATTCAGTGCCCGTAATCATTTTTCCGCTCATCAGGGCCGCGCCCGCACTGGTGCCGGCAATCAATGCCCCTGACAAATAAGCTTCATGGATAGCATCCGCAATTGGTGTGCCTCTCACAATATCCATGAACCGGTTCTGATCGCCTCCACTAATATAGATCAGGGACGCCTTTCTGAGGGAATCCAGACGAGCCTCACCAGGAATCATACCCGGCAAAAAATTGAACCCCACCACCGGGCTGACACCATTATCCAGAAATTGCTGGGCTGACCACAGGATAGCCGAATCGGGCTCACTGGAGGCCATGGGAAGAATGACCACATATCCTGTTTGATCCACCCCTGATTCGGTGACCATCCGCTGCACCATGGCATCCGGGCGACTGCCGCCACCTATAATAAACAAACTGCCCTTGGGGGCTTCAGAAACATCCTCATTCCCCGTTTCAGGCGATTGACAGGAAGCCATCAGAAAAAGAACCGAAAAAAATAATATCAGAATTCTCATGTCGTTGTGTTTTGGTTATGCGAAAATAAAAAAAAGCCAGCATTGCGCTGGCTTTTTAAAACCACAAATATCTTACTCAATTTTATAAACTTCCACCTCATCCACAAACATACGGTCCATGTCGGTGACTCCATAATGGCGAATGGCCACGTAAATGGTTTCCCCGGCATATGCTGAGAGATCAACGGTTCTTTCCAAAGCGGTCCATTGGGGCGTTTCTTCAGTGAAGGTTTCCTCGAAAAGCAGGGTGAAATTCTCCAGGGCATCATTGCCTGCTGAAACAAAAATACCATAATGTTCTTTTCGGTATCTGGGGGTAGATGCGGAAACCCCAACCGTATACCTGAAGGTGACAAGTGCGCCATCAGCAGTGGTGGTTAGGTCAATTTCTGGCAGAATCAGCCAGTTGTCAGGATTAAGGGCTGCGTCGTTTGAAGAATCGTAGGACTGGCTACGCATTTGTCCTAAACCATTTCTGACGGCAAAATACCAGTTAAAACCATCTCCGTCATTATCAATTGCTTGCCATCCTTCGGGAAGCCAGAATTCATCATTGTCGGGAACACCGTCTAAAAAGTCCTCAGCATAGACAACCTGTTTCCCAAGTGTTAAGGTAACGCTTTTGGTCAGGTTGTTGTAATGCAACTGATGGGCGCTGGTTATTTCAAGCCTGATTGTATACTGTCCCGATGTAGTGTATAAGATATAGGGATTTTCTTCGGTTGAGGTTTCCCCATTACCGAAATCCCAGGAATAGGATTCTGCCTCGATGGATTTATTGGTCAATTGCACCCCAAAAGACTCTTGCCCCGTGTCCTCGTCAATAAATACCTCAACTTCATAATCAAAGTCGGCTTGTGTACTTGGAAGGGGAACGTCAAATCCTTCATCCTCGCATGAGGAAAATAGCATGATCATAGTCATCATGATGGATCCTATCATGCCGTATGTTTTTCGTGTTTGCATAGCCATTCGTTTTTCTCGTTAGCAATTAATAACCCTCGTTTTGAAACATTCCCGGGTTGTCATTGGCCAGGATTTCGTTGAGTGGGATCGGAAAAAGGGTTTGGTTGATGTTGGTCACGTTTGGTAGAACATCCAAGGCCCTGCCGGTCCTTACCAGGTCGAACCATCGGTGCCCTTCAAAGGCAAACTCTTTCTGGCGCTGTGATTCCACTTCAAGCAGCAAAGCCGCATAATTTGAACTGGTGGTGGGAATCAGACCTGCCCTTTCCCTGATGGCGTTAATATCAGCGCGTATGGCCTCCAGATCGCCTTGCAACAGGATCTCCGCTTCGGCACGGATCAGATGCATCTCGGCGAGCCGAAGCACATAAATATTATCGGTGCCGGTCTCAATGTCTGAATATTTATACACATAAGGATTTGCACCATAATATTCAATAGAGATGTCTTTACGGACATCGTCAGGCGCAAAGGAGTTCAGGTAAAACTCGGTGGGGGCAAACTCGTAACGTCCGCTAAGAGAGGTGTAAAAGAAATACTGTGCCATGCGATTCCAGTCCTGTTCATTGAAATCAATCTCAAAAATCGACTCACGGTTTGCAACCCCTGAAAACAAAATACTGTAATCCGGTTCAATCTCAAGATTGGGATTGTCGATCACTGCGCTTGCATTTTCCTTTGCAGTCGTCAGGAAGGTCTGATCGCTGGTCAGGTAGTACTGGTGTAAGGCAACCCTGGCCTTTAATCCCCGGGCAGCAACACTGGAAGCCCTTCCTGTAATAATTTCCGATGCAAGATGGCTAATGGCAAAATCCAGGTCGGTGTTGATCTGGCTTAGAACTACCTCAATGGACTCCCTGGGTTTATTGAGACTTTCTTCATCTCCCGAAGCGGGTTCTGTTCTCAGTGGTATGGGACCGTAAAGCCGCATAAGGTCGTAATGCCCTAATGCCCTAAGGAAATATAACTCAGCGAGGGCCGCATTTTTCTCAGCATCGCTCATGGATTCAATACCTGGAATCTGTGCGACCACATTATTAACCCGGTTCAGTAGGTCATAAATGGAGGCCCAAACCCCTTCTACCAGCCCATTGTCAGCCAGGATGGAATTATTGTCCAATTCGGCATAACTGATAGTCACCCCGGAAAACCTTAGATTATCGGCAAGAAGGTCGCCAAAAACGAAATAGTGTAAACCATAGTAACTGCCACTTTGCATCGCATCGTAACAGCCGATGATGCCCCGCTCCACTTCTTCGGCATTGGTGATGGCCTGATCGGCCGGAATGGAATGGTTTGGGTCAACGTTCAACACGTCGCAACCCGGGAAAACCATTACAAAAATTGATATCAGGAAAATGATACGTTTCATTGTTTTCATGTTTTATAATCCCAAATTAATACCAATAGAAAAAGTCCTGGCCTGGGGATAGGTGAAGAAATCGGTTCCCCTTAACAGGTTGCTGTCACCAGTATAGTTCACTTCGGGATCCATACCCGAATAATTGGTAAAAGTCAGCAGATTCTGTGCAGATAAAAAGATTCTGGTGCTTCTTAATTTCAGTCTTTCTGCCAGTCGCTGGTTCAGAAGATAGGAGAAGGTCAGGTTTTTTATCCTCAGGTAGGAGCCATCTTCAACAAAGCGCGAAGAAATGCGGTTGTTGTTGTTTGGGTCGTTCTCGGTGGCCCTTGGAATATCTGTAATATCCCCGGGCTGACGCCAGCGCCTCAGGATGGCTGTGCTTTGGTTGTCAGCGCCTTTCATGGCCTCTATGAATACCCGGTTCGCGTTGAAAATATCATTGCCATAAGAGAACTGCAGGAACAAACTCAGCTCAAACTGCTTATAAGTTAAATTGTTGGTAAAGCCTCCGGTGAATTTTGGATTGGGGTCCCCGATTTTGACGCGGTCCTCAGCATTAATTATTCCATCACCATTAACGTCATCAAACACGATATCGCCGGTGGAGGGGTCTACGCCAAGGCTCCTGTACCCGAAAAATATACTCATGGGCTCACCTACCATGACAATGCTTGGGCTGTAGCGGTCAAGGTTGTCAAGTGGCTGGTTTTTGTAAAGCGAAAGGATCTTATTCCGGTTGCGGCTGATGTTTAAGCGTGAATCCCATTCAAACGCTTCGGTTCGCACATTGACAGTTGTCAGTGATAGTTCAATTCCACGGTTTTCCAGCTCTCCAATATTGGTGGTGATAGAATAGAAACCAGAGGTCATGGAAACCGGCCGGTCGAACAAGAGGTCCTTTGTCCGGTTGTGATAATAGTCCACTGCCAGGCTAATCCGCTCATCCAAAACGGCCAGATCAAGTCCGACATTGATCTGGGCTGTTGTTTCCCATTTCAAATCAGGATTTGGAAGCTGTGATGGCACAATGCCTGCTCCTCCCAGATAATTGGCACCGCCTCCATATAAATTCAGATAGGCAAAATCCGGGATGCCATCATTACCGGTAAGGCCATAACTGGCCCTCATTCTGAATTCGTCAAAGATATCGTTGAGTGGCTGAAAAAAGGACTCTTCAGTAACCCTCCAGGCCAGGGAGACGGCCGGGAAAAAACCATATTTGTTGTTCTCACCAAATTTGGTTGAACCGTCATACCTTCCACTCAGCGTAACAATGTAACGATAGTCGTAGTTGTATTTTACTTGCCCGAAATATGAGCTCATGCCCCGATTCACTGCTCTCGCATAAGAGGATGTAATCGTAGCTGCTTCGGCAAGGTATTCAAAAAATGGCCCCGGAAAATCCACGCCACGGGCGTATTGGTTGCGCCGCTGAAATATCTCGAATGAATAACCAGCTAGTGCTTCCAGATTATGAAGACCCTTGAACGAATTGCTGTACCGCAACAGGTTGTTTGATACAATATTTAATACATTGTTCTGACCTGCAATGCCAATCCCGTTTGAACGGGCTCCCTGCCGGGTCGTTGGTGGATCAAAGCTGTGTTCACGAAGGCTCAAATAGTCAAAACCCCACTTTGTACTTACCGTAAGATGTTTTAAAAAGGTTATGTCAACAAAGGCATTTCCAAGGGTTCTGAATGAATGGGCCTCGTTGATGGCTTCCTTGCCAATGGCTACCGGGTTGGCATAGGGGCCGTCTTCATTGTATGTGTCGTCTTCATTATAAACGGGGTGAATGGGAGGCATGGTCAGGGCGTTGGGCAAAACCCCGTTCAATGAGCGGTCGCCCTCTACCCGGTTGTTCAGGGAATAACTTGCCCCGAAACTTGCCCCCAGTTTCACGTGTTCATTCATGGTGTGATCCAGGTTAAGCCGCCCGTTCAAACGCTGGTAATCAGTACCCAGCAGGACGCCTTCCTGGTTGTAATAGTTTCCTGAAATGAAAAACCGTGTGGAAGCGTCGCCTCCGCTGGCCGAAAACTCATAGCTGCTCATCGGAGCCACCCTGAATACCTTATCAAGCCAGTCTACGTCGACAGGATTGCCAGGATCGGGCTGAGTACCTTTATATTCATGCCACTGCTCGGCATTGATCATTTCCTGCACTTCGACAACTTCCTGGATGCCACTGCTTGCATTGAAGGTGATGTTGGTACGCTGCTTACTACCACGGCGGGTGGTGATAAGGATGACCCCATTGGTGGCCCTTGCCCCGTAAATGGCAGCTGCCGAAGCATCTTTCAGAACAGTGATAGATTCAATGTCGCTGGGGTTGATGTCGGAAAGGGCATTGATGCCCTGCCCCGAGAATCCAACCTGCCCATAGTTTCCGGTGATCATGGGGATGCCATCGATGACGTATAAAGGTTGGTTGCCGGCTGTAATGGAGCTGTTACCCCGAATCCTTACCGTGGTTGCCGAACCAGGGGTCCCCGAGTTCTGGCTGATTTGCACCCCTGCCGAACGGCCCTGAAGCACCCCATCAATGGTACGCAGCGGGACATCGCGGATTTCCGTTTCACTTACCACACCCAATGATCCCGATACCAGGCGGCTCGACTCAGTACCATATCCCACTACAATAACTTCACCCAGACGGGCAACATCGAGTTCCATCCCCACATCAATCTGGATCTGCCCCATAATCGGAATTTCTGTAGTAACCATGCCTACATACGAAAATACCAGGGTATCGTTGGCATTGGCTTCGACCCGGTATCTTCCATTGATATCGGAAGTGGTCCCCTGGCTAGTGTTTTTTACCATGACCGTGACGCCGGGAAGGGAAATGTTGTTCTCCATCACCGAGGTTACTGTTCCCGTTACCGTGATCCTTTGCCCGAAAGCTAAAGCAGGTAATAAAAACAGCATCAAAAGAAGTAAAGATCTTCGGTTCATAAATGCTGGTTTTGGTTGGTTTGAATAATATTGCTGAAATCAGGATGAATTTAATTCAGGCGAAACCTATCCTGTCTTTAATTTATCCGTAAAGGAAAACCCACTGTCAGGGCACTGGTTATGGTTTTTGTTGAAAGTCAGGCAAAGGAATGCACATATACCAGACTATTATTAGGACAATATTAATAAAAAATTTTATAAATAGCTTTTTTGAATCAGAAAAAATATTTTTCACTTAATTTTTTTTAAATGATTGAACAGAAAAACAGCATAAAACCTTCAACGCCGGAATACCAGGAATTGTGTTATTTTTGTAGCCCAAATAGCACAGGTAAATTGGCAAAAACATTGAAATGAAAATGCAAGGACTGAAAAGACAAAGAATTTTTGATTTGTTGAAGGGAAATGCCAACCATCTGATCGGCCAGGAAGTGAACGTCAAAGGCTGGGTCAGGACCCGGCGCGGCAATAAAAACGTGAATTTTATTGCGCTCAACGATGGTTCCATCATACATAATATCCAGGTTGTTGTGGATGTTCAGACATTTAACAATGACGAGCTGTTGAGGCAGGTTAATACCGGATCGTGTATTTCGGTCAATGGACGTCTGATGGAATCCCAGGGCAAGGGTCAATCGCTCGAGATCATCGCCAGCGAAATTGAATTGTATGGTGGTGCTGATCCCGAAAAATATCCCTTGCAGAAGAAGGGGCATACCCTTGAGTTTTTACGCGAGATCGCCCACCTGCGCCCCCGCACCAATACTTTTGGCGCCATCTTTCGCATTCGTCACGCCCTGGCTTTTGCCATTCACAAATACTTCAACGACCGTGGCTTTTATTATCTTCACACCCCCATCATTACTGGTTCGGATGCTGAAGGGGCAGGTGCCATGTTCAGGGTAACCACCCTCGACCTTGACAACCTGCCACGGACGCCGGAAGGGAAGATCGAATTCTCTCAGGATTTTTTTGGGAAGGAAACAAACCTGACCGTTTCAGGACAACTGGAAGGCGAGCTCGGCGCCCTTGCACTTTCAAGCATTTATACCTTCGGACCAACCTTCAGGGCCGAAAACTCAAATACAACCCGCCACCTGGCCGAGTTCTGGATGATAGAACCCGAAATGGCCTTTTACGACATTAAGGATAACATGGATCTGGCTGAGGATTTCCTCAAGTATCTGATCCGCTATTTGCTCGAAAACTGCCCCGATGACTTGGAGTTCCTGCAAAAAATGTATGACAATGAATTAATCGAACGGCTCAACTTTGTCATCAACAACACTTTTGAACGCCTGACCTATACCAAAGCGATTGAGATTCTGATGTCCTCGGGTCATCCATTCGAGTTCCCGGTAAGCTGGGGTGTTGACCTGCAGGCCGAGCATGAGCGCTTCCTGGTGGAGAAACATTTTAAGAAGCCGGTTATTCTCACGGATTATCCAAAAGAGATCAAGGCTTTTTATATGAAACTTAATGACGATGGGAAAACCGTTCGAGCCATGGATGTGCTCTTTCCCAAGATCGGTGAGATCATCGGTGGTTCTCAGCGCGAAGAGGATTACGACAAATTGTATGGAAAAATTAAGGAAATGGGTATTCATGAGCAGGATGTGTGGTGGTATCTGGATACCCGGAAGTTTGGCACCGCTCCGCACAGCGGTTTTGGGCTGGGATTTGAACGTCTGATGCTGTTTGTGACCGGTATGGGAAACATCCGTGATGTCATCCCATTTCCGAGAACGCCCCAGAATGCAGAATTTTAAACCTCCGTTTGCTTTGAAATAGAATTTTTTTTAATTTGGTTTACGTTATAGTATCATAAAGGGTTTTTCAACGGCCCTGTGTTCGTGAGAAATATTAAATGAAGTTGTTCCATGCTTAAACAGAGACTTCAACAAAAGCTGTTGCAAAAGCTGTCTCCCCAGCAGATTCAGCTCATGAAGCTTTTGCAGGTGCCTACCGTTTTGCTCGAACAGCGGATAAAGCAGGAAATCGAAGAAAATCCTGCGCTTGAGGAAGGCCCCGATGATGCCGAAGAAATCGAAGATCAGTTTGATGATTTTGATGAATCTTTGGATGGGGCGGATGACGATATGGGTAAAGATGAACCCGAACGCAATCAGGATGATGAGTTTGACCTGAGCGACTATATCGACGATGACGAAATCCCAGCCTACCGTCTGAATGCCCAAAACACCAGCGCCGACGATGAACACAGGGAGATCCCTTTTGCTTCAGGAACCAGCTTTCAGGAGCTTTTGCTGGCTCAGCTTGGCCTGCGAAAACTCAATGAGAGGGAACAACTGATTGCAACCCATATCATAGGGAATATTGATGAATCGGGATATTTGCAGCGCGATATTCATTCGCTGATTGATGACCTGGCATTCAACCAGAATATCAAGAGCAATTTTAAGGAAGTGTTAGGCCTGATCAGGGTGATTCAGCAATTTGATCCTCCTGGCGTAGGTGCCCGCGACCTCCAGGAATGTCTTTTGCTGCAAATCCGGCGTAAAACCCCACGAACCCCCACCGTGGTTAATGCTACCCTCTTGCTCGAAAAGAACTTCAATGATTTCACCAAAAAGCATTTTGATAAGATTCAGAAAAAGCACAACTTCAGTGATGATGAACTCAAAGAGGCCATCGATGAGATTCTGAAGCTCAATCCCAAACCGGGTAACTCCCTGAGCGACTCCGGCAAAGCTTCGCAGTATATTGTGCCCGACTTCTATATCACCGTCAGCGATGAGGAAATAGAACTATCTCTGAATTCCCGCAATGCCCCGGACCTGCGCATCAATCGCACCTATTCTGAGATGCTCGAGACCATGGCCGAATCAAAAGGAAAGGTCGACTCAAGACAGAAGGAAGCGCTGTTGTTTGTCAAGCAGAAACTCGACAGCGCAAAGTGGTTCATTGATGCCATCCGCCAACGGCAGAATACCTTACTGGTCACGATGGAAGCCATTCTCAAATACCAGAAGGAATATTTCCTGACCGGGGATGAGACGAAACTGCGACCCATGATCCTGAAGGACATTGCCGATATCGTCAAACTCGACATTTCCACAATTTCCAGGGTGGCCAACAGCAAATATGTTCAGACCCCCTATGGTACCTTCCTCCTGAAAACCTTTTTCTCTGAGTCGATGCAGAATGAATCGGGAGAAGAGGTGTCCACCCGCGAGGTGAAAAAGATCCTGCAGGATTGTGTGGAAGCCGAAGACAAAAATAAGCCGGTCACCGACGAAGAATTGGCTGCCATTTTAAAGAACAGGGGTTACAACATTGCACGCCGTACGGTGGCCAAGTACCGCGAGCAACTGGATATTCCCGTGGCCAGGTTGCGAAAGGAACTTTCCTGATGAAGATCGAAACCCCTGTTGCCCGTTTTCTTTCCGTGGTCCTGCATCCCC
The DNA here is from genome assembly GCA_036351255.1 of Bacteroides sp. NCBI lineage: Bacteria > Pseudomonadati > Bacteroidota > Bacteroidia > Bacteroidales > Bacteroidaceae > Bacteroides > Bacteroides sp. Next base: position 51,728 of record JAZBOS010000016.1, on the reverse strand, counting down.
TGATCATCCCTACCCTGGGACTGATCATTCTTTTTCAGCTGAACACCTATCTTTCCTACAGCCTGACACCCAAAGCCAAGGGAATGATCCTCCTGATCTTGTTCATCAATACGGCCGTAGCTCCGGTATTATCCATCCTGTTGCTGAAAAAGACCGGGATGATCCGCGACATCCTGCTCGATGAGCGCAGCGAACGAATGGTGCCGCTCTTGCTCTCGGCCATTTATTTCTTTATCACCTATTACCTCCTGCGAAAAATTGCCCTGCCCTCCCTTCTGTATTTTTATGTGATTGGGGCCACCATTCTCATCCTGCTAACCCTCATCATCACTTACCGCTGGAAAATCAGTATTCATATGGTATCCATGGGTGGTTTAACGGGCTTCCTGATCAGCCTGGCCATGCTGCTCCACCTCAATATTGACTGGCTGATCATTGCCGCATTCCTGGCCTCAGGATTGCTGGGTACTGCACGCGTAAAACTCAACGCCCACAAATTATCCCAGGTGTTTGCGGGATACATTATGGGCATTGGCGTAATGCTGATGCTTTTCTTTTATCTCAGATCCTAGAAAACGATAAAGGTGAGTCCCACTGAGACTGGTTTCATCCCTTGTCCGGCAGCAAAATTATCCTTGAAAATTTCCGTAAGAGGCAGATAACCAAACAAATTTATTCGGCCGTATCCAACCCTTGCTGTGACTCCCACTTGGAACTTTTCCAGATTGCCTAGTTTGCTTTCCTTGGTTTTCCATTCTGAGGGCGGTGGACTTCCTACCACACCTTCCTCAATTTTTAAGTGGGTCTTGGTATGGGCATTGATCAAATAGCCTAAACGAAGTCCTGCATAGATACGGAAGGTTTTGGGCAGGTTGTAGTTGCGGTAACGGAACTCAAAAGGGGCACTCAAATAATTCAGGCTCAGCTTATTTTTTTTAATTTCATAAAATTCTTCATCAATTTTGTGAAAATCATAGGTGCCGGGTTGCGGCCAGGCCGAAGACCAGGACATAGGGGTGAATTCATATACAAAATTGCTGTAAAGATTATGACTGCTTATCCCCAGTCCGGCTGCCACGCTGAAGGGGGAAGCCCCCAGTTTGAAGTCCTGCATCATGCTGATGCTGATTCCGCGGTTAATGGTGTTCATATCCATTTCTTCAGGAGCATTGCTCCAGATGTCGGTGAAAAGGTCCACCATAAACCGGTCTGCAGTTCCGGAAATATATTCCTCTGGAATCTCCGGCATGTCTTCCTGGGCAAATAAAAGCCCGCCCGAAAGGATCAAGGCTGAAAAAACAATTAAAATTCGTTTCATATTGATTGCTGTTTTAATGGTTCAAGGTGCCTGTTTGTGAAATATCTTGAAATTTCTTGATTCCGGTGTATTTTCAAAATATAAAGTTAAGGAAAATTTGTGGATTTTCCTTCAAGGAAGGTTAACGGCAAATACAATGCTTTTTTGTCCTGTTATCCAGAAATTTTATTTTTCCTCTTTTTCAAGGTACTTTTCAAAGGAGGCCAGGTAAACCATTTTTTCATTGTTTTTCTTTCCCAGGGCAAGCAGGGTCATGTATTGCCCCCTGATTTCCTCTAGGCTGTGTTTCAGGTTGGCCTCAAGGGCAGCCTGCATGGTCTGGTTAAATGATTTTTTAAGCAAGGGTACCACCAGGAATGCAGGCAGCCGGAATAACCAGAACGGGAAAGCCCCGTTCACCTTTATGCCCGAACGCTGAACAATGCCATTGACCTCGCGGATGGCTTGTATGGCTTGCCCAAGCAGTTTCTTGTCCTCAGCAAACAAGCGGAAATTACCGGCTTTGAGCACCGGGCCCAGGATGGCTGCCTGCCAGGCAAAATCTCCCCGTATCCACGATTCGATGGCGTGCAGTTGCCGCGGCTGCATTCCAGCCAATTCCATCATTTTCCTCGTGTCCAGCAGACGCTGACTTACTTTGCCATCCGGCTCCCCCAGAAAAGTATTGCTGTTCCCGAAAAAATAGCAGTTGATGCCATCCAGGGTTTTCGCTCCCAGCACCATTCCCGGAAAACCAAAGAAATATTTATCCTTTGGAAGGGTCTCTTCAATCCATTCGTTTTCCTGCCAGAAGTGCCCCAGGAACAAAATGTCAGCCTTGCCGGAATATTTTGCCAGATAGGGAACCGCATCCCTGAGCTGGTAATTTTTTACCGAAACAATGATCAGGTCATATCCTTCTTCAGGATTCAGGCGGTCAACAATCCTGGGCCGGAACACGGTTTTTTTGTATTCCTTTTCTTTGCCTCTCAGATCCGTACAGCTAATGTTAATCCCCGAATTGCTGTATCTCACCACCCGTTGTTTTCTCACCAGCAGGCTCACATCATAACCCGCTTCCCACAACTGCCAGCCATAAGCGGTCCCAATCACACCCGCACCAAATATCAGGATCTTCATACAGGATTGCCTTGAAAATATGCTCAAAATTACAAACACTTCGTCATGTGAGCTCAATTTTTTTGACGAATGATGCTCGCTCCGGCTCGATTTATTAATTTTACGTTCTATCCTTTTTGAGCATGAGCCAGGATATTCTTAAAACCTCCATTGAATACCTCAAGGGTGTTGGTCCCAGGCGTGGTGAATTGCTTCGGCAGGAAGCCGGCATCTTTACCTTTGGCGACCTGCTCGAGTTTTTCCCATTCCGCTATGTCGATCGCAGCAAATTCTATAAGGTCAGCGAGATCCGCGAAGACTTTCCTTATGTGCAACTCAGGGGCAATATTTCCAATATTGAACTGCATGGTGCCCGCCGTGCTACCCGTATGACTGCCACCTTTACCGACGAGTCAGGAACCCTTGACCTGGTCTGGTTCAATGGCATCAAATGGCTTAAAAATGCCTTTAAACCCAATGTTGAATACATTGTTTTCGGAAAACCCAGCGTATTTAACCGCCAGTTTAATATCGTTCATCCGGAAGTAGAGCCGGTAAGCCCGGGTGCCATCAACCAGGAATCGGCCATGCAACCAGTCTATAATTCCTCCGAGAAACTGCGTTCACAGGGTCTTGACTCCCGTGGCATTGGCAAACTGATCCGTACCCTGCTGCCTGTAGTCATCGACCACGTCAATGAAACCCTGCCCACCGCCATGCTTGAGGCAATAAAACTTCCCGGCCGCAAAACGACTCTGTCCGACATACACTTCCCTGCCGACCCCAATGCCCTGAAAAAAGCCATTGCCCGCCTGAAATTCGAAGAACTGTTTTATATTCAGCTCAACTTGCTCAGGCATAAACTGCTTCGCAGCGAAAAAAGCGGGGGTCATGTTTTTAAGCAGATCGGCCAATATTTCAACGGATTTTTCTACGAATGCCTTTCGTTTGAACTGACCGGCGCCCAGAAACGGGTGCTCAAGGAAATTCGTGGCGATACCCTTACGGGAAACCAGATGAACCGGCTGTTGCAGGGGGATGTGGGCAGCGGTAAGACCGTGGTCGCCCTAATGAGCATGCTGATGGCCCTCGACAACGGATTTCAGGCCTGCCTGATGGCTCCTACCGAGATCCTTGCATTCCAGCATTACGAATCTGTGTCGAATATGCTGGCCCCCCTGGGCATCCATGTTGGATTGCTCACCGGCTCTACCCGCTCGGCCCAGCGGCGGGGCTTACTGAAAGCCCTTAAAGAAGGCGAGCTGCAGATCATCATCGGCACCCACGCCCTCATTGAGGATGTGGTGGAGTTTGATAAGCTGGGACTGGTGGTGATCGACGAACAGCACCGTTTCGGAGTGGCCCAGCGTGCCAAACTCTGGTCGAAAGGGCATAAGCCTCCTCACATCCTTGTAATGACCGCCACACCCATCCCACGCACCCTGGCCATGACCCTCTATGGTGACCTCGATGTTTCAGTGATCGACGAATTGCCTCCGGGGCGCAAACCCGTCAAAACCATTCACCAATACGATAGCAATCGCCTGAAGGTATTCGGGTTTATGCGCGAACAGATTCAGCAGGGAAGACAAATTTACGTTGTTTACCCCTTGATAAAAGAGTCAGAAACACTTGACCTGAAGGATCTTACGGATGGCTATGAAAGCATTTCACGCGAATTCCCGCTCCCACAGTATGCCGTAAGCATTGTCCACGGGCAAATGAAACCGGCTGACAAGGATTTTGAGATGCAGCGTTTTGTGCAGGGCAAGACCCACATCATGGTAGCCACCACCGTGATTGAAGTGGGTATCGATGTGCCCAACGCCTCGGTGATGATCATTGAAAGCGCTGAGCGATTTGGTTTGTCGCAGCTTCATCAGCTCAGGGGGAGGGTAGGCCGCGGCGCCGAACAGAGCTATTGCATCCTGATGAGCGGACAAAAACTGAGCAATGAAGCCCGCAAGCGCATCGAGGTGATGGTACGCTCAAACGATGGCTTCGAAATTGCCGAAATGGACCTGAGGTTGCGGGGCCCCGGCGACATCCAGGGCACCCAGCAAAGCGGGATCCTCGAACTGAAAATGGCTGACCTGGCCAGGGATGAAGCCATCCTTAAATTTGCCCGCGACAAGGCCCGTGAATTGCTGGCCGACGACCCCCACCTCGAAAAACCCGCCCACCAGATGGTGGCCAGGCGCCTCAGGGCCCTCTATCACGACAAGTTATTCTGGAGCCGCATTAGTTAAAAGCCAGTCTTGTTTCCTGCTGGATTGAGTAAGGGACCATGGCCATGGTTAATACGGAGAATAGACGGAGTTTATACGGTTTAAACCGTATAAACTCCGAGGATGGTATGAGCCTGTAAGGTCGATGGTAATAAAGGAATAGAACCCCAAGGCAAGGTTTTCTGATCTGGGAAATAAGGGTAAAAAAAAGAGACAGCCACCTTTAGCCGGGGCTGTCTCCCAAAAGATCTTGCTTCGTTCGCTTAGTTCAATACGAAACGAATGGGCATGTTAAACTGTACCCTAACCGGTTGGCCTCTCTGGCGACCGGGGTTCCAGCGCGGCATGTTCTGTACGACGCGAACGGCTTCTTCATCGCAGCCGCCGCCGATACCACGCAGTACGCGTACGTCGGTAACCGAGCCATCGCGTTCAACCACAAAGGTTACGAACACGGTTCCCTGAATCCCTGCCTCACGGGCCATTTGGGGGTAACGCAGGTTTTCCTGGAGATAGCGGATACGTGCTTCTTCACCACCCGGATAGCTGGGTTGGTCTTCAACCACGGTAAAGATTACGTCTTCCGCGATTTCTTCTTCCTCCTGAACCACCACAACCGGAGTAAATTCTTTCACCTCGGTATTAACGGTTGCTTCAACGTCGATGCTGAATTCTTCATCAATTTCGACGTCGTCTTCCACAATGATCAGCTCGGTGGAGGCTTCAGGTGGTGGAGGCGGGGGAGGGGTTTCCTGGCGTGTGATGGGAATATCCTCCTCCTCAATAAAGTCCATCTCAAGCGTACCTAAGTCGTACACTTGCCTTTCGTAGGTTTTCCATTCAAAAGCCACCAGAACACCCAAAAGCGCTACTGCCAGACCAATCTGGAGAAAAATGCGCTTTTTGTTTTCGAGGTCGGCTTTCGGTGTTTTTTTTGCTTCCATATGTGCTCCTTGGTTTTTGGCAGGCGCCTGTAAAGGTGAATTCTACTTTTTCAAAAGCGACTGCTAATATACAAATAATTTGAAAATACTTTCCCTGCTTTCGAAATTCCACCTTCAAATAAAAATTTTTGAAGGTTTCCTCACGATCCACTTCAATAGCAAAACACCAAAAACTGTTCCAAACACATCAGCGATGACATCAAAATAGTTTCCATGGCGTCCGCTTAAACAAAAATGCTGCAAAAGTTCGGTCAGGATTCCATAGACAAGGCCGAATGCAACGGCAATCATCGCAGGGTTTTGTTGAAAAAAGCTCCCGGGTTTTTGTTTTCGAAATCCTGCAAAAAGCAACAAACCCCATCCTGCAAAAAGGGCCACATGCACCAGTTTGTCAAAATGGGGCAGGCTGAAGAGTCCCGTTCTGGGAATATTGCCGGGAGGCAGGCTGATGGCCAATAAAATCAGCAAGCCCCAGGCCAGGGCAGGTAAAAGAAATTTGAAAGCCATCACAGCTTGGCTATTCCAATGCCGGAAGAAAAGATTATTCGCCGACGAGTTCCTTGTACTGGGAAACTGTGAGCAGGTCATCCTTCTGGGCGGGATCGGAAATCTTAACTTTGATGATCCAGCCTTCGCCATAAGGATCCTTGTTAACAACATCGGGGTTTGATTCCAGGGCTTCGTTAAACTCGGTAATTTCACCTGAAACGGGCATAAAAAGATCGGAAACGGTCTTAACGGCTTCAATGGTGCCGAAGGTGTCTTCCTGGTCAAGCGTTTCGCCCACGGTGTCGACTTCAACATAAACGATATCGCCAAGCTCTTTTTGCGCAAAGTCGGTAATACCTACCACGGCAGTTTCGCCTTCAATCTTGATCCATTCGTGATCTTTGGTGTACAGTAAATTTTCCGGAAAATTCATATCCAATATTTTTTTAGTGAATGAATGGGGACAACGCCTACAGGGGCCAAAAATACAACCTTTTTTTTTACAAAAAAAGGATTTTGACAGGCGGAAAAATATTGTCAGTCAGAGGAGGGAGCCATTACAGCAAACCCAGTTCAAGCATGGCTGCTTCCGACATCATGTCTTTATTCCACTCGGGTTCAAAAACCAGGTCGACATTGACCTCTTTAATGCCCTCCACCCGCAGCACGGCATCTTTCACATCCCTTGGAATCTCATCGGCAACGGGGCAGTTGGGGTTGGTAAGGGTCATTTTGATGTATGTCGAATCGTCCTCATTGACCCTGATTTCATAAACCAGGCCAAGGTCGTAAATATTTACCGGGATTTCGGGGTCGAAAACGCTTTTCAGTGCGTCAACGACCTTGGTTTCTTTTTCAAGGAAATTCATGCTTAATTTTGTTTTGTCCTGGTTATTTTCCCTGTGCCTGTGTTTTAAAGGCCAGGGCATATAATTTCATCTGCTTGACCATGCTTGCCAAGCCATTGGAACGCGTGGGCGATAGGTGCTGATGAAGGCCGATGCGGTCAATGAATTCGAGTTTTGCATCGATGATGTCCTGGGGTGGCTGGCCGGATAGTACCCGGATCAGCAATCCGATAATCCCCTTGGTTATGAGGGCATCGCTGCTAGCACTGAAAAACACCTTCCCGTCCTTATAGGAGGCATGAAGCCATACCTGCGACTGGCATCCCTGGATAAGATATTTATCCTTTTTGTACTCGGGCTCAATGACCGGAATGGATCTGCCCGATTCAATGATATAATTGTATTTTTCAAGCCAGTCGGTAAACATCTCAAATTCTGAAATGATCTCTTCTTCCTTTTCTTTAATCGTCATGATCAGATAGATTTTGATTACAAAATAAGCGATTCAGGGCTGGTTATTCCTTGAAAAGCTCTTTTTTTTCCATTTCGCTGAGTTCAAGGTCTGCACCCATTTTGAAGTGGCTGGGACGGCTAATGATGAAATACAGCAGGATAATTGCCACCAACAGCATCAGGTCTGTATCGCCTGTGATTAAAAAAAACAAACAGGCCATGATGCCTGTACCTTCCGTCAGGGCAAAGCGAACCGTCAGGGCAGCCTGGTACCTGGCCATTTTCTCAGCGAGACTCAAATCGCTGCCAATTTTTCGGATCATTCGCTGTGGAAACCCTTGGGCAATGGGTATAATCACCACGGTAAACACAATCACGATCAGTTTCAGGATCTGTTCCATCAGCGGATCTTCCTCGATGAGCGGCCCCGTCTTGCTAACCAGGAGGGATACGATCAGCAGGAAAATGACCATGCTGAAAAAAAATACCCCGTATACCAGGTTGATATTTTTGTAGGCTTTCTTGGGAACCGTATTTTCCATGGTGTAGTTTTTCAAAGGATTGGCACGGGTGAATCCGGGGATTTTTCTTTTCTGGCCCTCATTTTAATCAGGCAAATAAGGTCCTTACTTTTTGCAGTCCATCCATCAGCAAATCAATTTCCAGGAGGGAATTATACATGGCAAATGAAACCCTGACGGTGCCGGGGATTTGGAAGAAGTCCATGACCGGCTGGGCGCAGTGATGGCCGGTACGAACCGCAATGCCCATTTGGTCGAGAATGATCCCGGTATCGTATGGATGGATGTCGTCGAAGATAAAAGAGATAACGCTGGTCTTGCGTTCGCTGGTGCCAATAAAACGAATGTTCGGCAGGGTTGACAACTGCTGCATGGCATATTGCATCAACTGTTCTTCATACACCGAAATGACATCGTGCCTGAGGTAGGAAACAAATCGCAGGGCGGCTTCCAGACCCAGCACATCGCCCACATTTGGGGTACCCGCTTCAAACTTATAGGGCAGTTCGTTGTAAGTGGTTCCGGTAAAACGCACTTCTTTGATCATTTCGCCTCCGCCCTGGTAGGGGGGCATTTGCTCGAGCCATTCTTCCTTCCCGAATAAAACGCCAACCCCCATGGGCCCGTATAGCTTATGCCCGGAGAAGCAATAAAAATCGCAGTCGAGTTTTTGAACATCGACTTTCATATGCGGCACCGCTTGTGCCCCGTCGATCAGCACCGGGATTCCCTTTTGGTGTGCCTGGCTGATGATCTCTTCAATGGGGTTAATGGTTCCCAGGGCATTGCTCACGTGCGAAACGGCCACCAGCCGTGTCTTTTCGGTCAGGAGCCCCGTCAGCGTTTCCATTAGCAGTTCACCGTGCTCGTTCATGGGTATCACTTTGAGGGTGGCACCCTTTTGCTCGCAGGCCAATTGCCAGGGGACGATGTTTGAATGATGTTCCATGGCCGAGATTAGAATCTCGTCGCCTTCCTTCAGGAACTTCTGGCTGAAGGAGCTCGCTACCAGGTTGATGGATTCAGTGGTGCCCCGGGTGAAAATGATTTCCCGGCTGAAAGCCGCATTCAGGTATAGTCTGACGGTTTCCCGGGCTTCTTCATAAGCTTCTGTCGCCTGCACGCTTAAATAATGGGCACCCCTGTGGATGTTGCTGTTCTCCTTGTAATAATAATCCATCAATCGCTCGACAACTGCTTTGGGTTTTTGCGTGGTGGCTGCATTGTCGAGATACACCAGTGGTTTCCCGTTGACTGTTTGGTTCAGCACAGGAAACTCCCTTCGCAATTGTTCTACATTAATGCTCATAAAAACCTCAGATTTTACTCATGTCAATGTTAAAGGTGGCCGGGCCCTTGTCGCTGCAGTGCAGCACACACTGGTCGCAGATGGAGAGCTCACCCTTGAGGCGTTTCTCAACCATATTGCTTATCCTTTGCCGGAGGGGCTCAATGGAGATCTTCTGAACCACTTCATCGGCAAATGCCAGCATCAGCAATTGACGTGCGGCGTGTTCGCCGATCCCTCTTGAACGCAGGTAAAACATAGCATCCGGGTCAAGCTGTCCAACGGTGGCTCCGTGGCTGCATTTTACGTCATCGGCATAAATCTCCAGGTGGGGCTGGGTGTTTACCTTGGCGTCATCGGTAAGCAGCAGGTTCTTGTTGTTTTGATAGGCCAGTGTTTTCTGGGCCTCTCGCTCCACCAGGATGCGCCCGCTGAAAATTGCCCGGGCCTGATCATCGAGGATGCCCTTATACAACTGGTTGCTGAAGCAATTGGGCGAGGCGTGGTCAATGAAAACCTGGTTGTCTATGTGCTGGTTGCGGTCCGTCAGGTATAAACCATTCAGGTCGGCATGCCCTTCCTCTTCCTTCAGTAGCACATCCACATTGTTGCGTATGAAACTTCCGTTCAGGGTTATGATATTGCTGTTGACTTTGCTTTCCTTCTCCAGGTGGAAAAAAGTGGAAGTAAACAGCGCTGAATTCCTCCCCTTGTTCTGGATCTTGTAATGGTCTACTTCGGCCTGAGGGTGGGCGAATATTTCAAGAACAGTATTGGTAAAGCTGGGGTTATGGGTCAGCGAGTGGTCACAATGTACCAAGGTAACTTTTGCGCCCTTTTCAACAATGGTGAGATGCCGGGGTTGCAAAAATACAGGAGTGGGTGAATTGACAATGTTGATCAGCTGGATGGGCTTTTCCACTTTTACGCCCTCGGGTACATAAATAAAAAGACCATCCTGGATAAAGGCGGTATTCAGTGCCGTAAGCCCTGATTTTCCGGGGAGGGCGGCTTTGCCGAGGTATTTGTCGATGATTTCGGGGTAAACCTCCATGGCCTTGGCCAGGCTGCCAATAACTGTGCCGTTTGACAGGCGTGTCAGCGGAGCGTTTTTATATACAAACCAGCCATTAAGCAAGGTTACGCTGAAAGTATCCAGGTCGTAGACATCGCAGGTAAAGATCTTTTCAATTTCAAAGGGGCGGCTTTGATTGCTGAAGTCGAAAGCAAAGTCTGTTTCAAGCAGGGGAGTAATATCCGAGAAACGCCAGTTTTCCATTTTGGGATGTGGAAATCCCTGGCGTTCGAATTCAGCCAGCCCCTCCTCCCGCAGGCGGTTCACTCCCGCAGTGGCTTGGCCCTTGATGGAAGGCAGATGCTGGTAGAAGAGCGAAAGCAGCCGTTCCTTTAATGGCAGGGTATTGATGCTGGTAGTCATGGTTTCCTGAGTAATTTAGTGAATAAAACGCAGTGGGTCGCGGGGCATGTTCTATCTGGCCGCGGTTTCGCTGGCTTCCTTCTTGACCCACTCATACCCTTTGCTTTCCAGCTCCAGGGCCAGTTCCTTCCCGCCGCTTTTCACAATACGTCCATCAAAAAGTACGTGCACAAAATCAGGAATGATATAATCAAGCAGCCGTTGATAGTGGGTGATGACGATGGTGGCATTTTCGCTGGTGCGAAGCTTGTTGACCCCGTTGGCCACTACCTTCAGGGCATCGATGTCGAGTCCAGAGTCGGTCTCATCGAGGATGGCCAGCCTGGGTTCGAGCAAGGCCATCTGGAAGATTTCGTTCTTTTTCTTTTCCCCGCCTGAGAAGCCTTCGTTTACCGAACGGTTGGTCAGCTTGGAATGAATCTCCACGAGGTTTTTCTTTTCTTCCATCAGCTTGAGGAACTCCGCACCGCTAAGTGGTTCCAGTTCCAGGTACTTGCGTTTCTCGTTGAGGGCGGTGCGCATAAAATTGGCCATGCTGACCCCCGGAATTTCCACGGGATACTGGAAGCCAAGAAATATCCCCTCGCGGGCCCTGATCTCGGGTGCCATTTCAAAGAGGTTTTTCCCGCGGTAAGTGATTTCGCCGCGATCGACATCAAACATTTCGCGACCTGCAATGACCGAGGCCAGCGTACTCTTGCCTGTGCCGTTGGGGCCCATAATGGCATGTACTTCACCAGGGTTCACATCGAGGTTAAATCCGTCGAGGATTGTTTTTCCATTAATGGATACGGATAAATCTTTAATATGTAACATAGTGGGTTATTTTCAAAATAAGGTTCAGATCAATTATCCAACACTTCCTTCGAGGCTGATAGAAAGCAATTTTTGTGCTTCAACGGCAAACTCCATGGGCAGCTTGCTGAGCACTTCCTTGGCATAGCCGTTGACAATGAGCCCAATGGCACTCTCCATATCGATACCGCGTTGCAGGCAGTAAAACAGCTGGTCTTCCGATATTTTGCTGGTAGTGGCTTCGTGCTCGACAATGGAAGAGCGGTTGCCTACCTCGATATAGGGGAAGGTATGTGCTCCGCATTTATCCCCAAGCAAGAGGGAATCGCACTGTGAGAAGTTACGTGCATTCTCGGCGCGCCGGGTGGTTTTCACCAGGCCCCGGTAGCTGTTATTGCTATGCCCGGCCGAGATGCCCTTGCTAATGATGGTGCTGCGGGTATTTTTCCCCAGGTGGATCATCTTGGTGCCGGTATCGGCCTGTTGGTGGTTGTTGGTTACAGCCACCGAGTAGAACTCGCCTGACGAGTTATTGCCCCGCAGGATCAGGCTGGGATATTTCCAGGTGATGGCTGAGCCGGTCTCTACTTGTGTCCAGCTGATCTTTGAGTTTTCGCCTTCACAGATGCCTCGTTTGGTGACAAAGTTATACACCCCGCCCTTGCCGTCCTTGTTGCCTGGCCACCAGTTCTGTACGGTAGAATATTTGACCTCGGCATCCTTGTGGGCGATGATTTCCACGATGGCGGCGTGCAGCTGATTCTCGTCGCGGATGGGGGCCGTACAGCCTTCCATATAGCTCACATAGCTGCCTTCTTCGGCCACAATGAGGGTACGTTCAAACTGCCCGGTATTGGCTGCATTGATGCGGAAATAGGTCGAAAGTTCCATGGGGCACCGTACACCCTTAGGAATGTAAACAAAAGAACCGTCGCTGAATACCGCTGAGTTGAGTGCCGCAAAGAAATTGTCGGTGTAGGGAACCACCGTGCCCATATACTTCTTCACCAGCTCAGGATATTCACGGATGGCTTCGCTGAAAGAGCAAAAAATAATGCCCTTTTCTGCCAGGGTGGACCGGAAGGTGGTAGCTACTGATACACTGTCCATCACCGCATCAACGGCTACCCCAGCAAGCATCTTTTGCTCCTCGAGGGGAATGCCTAGTTTTTCAAAGGTCTTTAGCAAATCGGGGTCTACTTCATCCAGGCTTTGCAGCTGTTCTTTTTTTCGCGGGGCTGCATAATAAATGATATCCTGGTAATCAATGGGCGGATATTCCACGTGCGCCCAGTTCGGCTCTTTCAGCGTTTTCCAGTGGCGAAACGCCTTGAGCCGGATATCGAGCATAAATTCAGGTTCATTTTTTTTGGCTGAAATGAAACGAATGGTCTCTTCGGTAAGCCCCCTGGGCGCCTGATCCATTTCAATATCCGTGTAGAACCCATACTTATATTCACTACCGGTTACCTCGTCAAGAATATCGTTGTTTTTATCTTCCATTCAAAAGATCATTTTTTGTGGTCGGAACTCACACTCCCTGAAAGTTAATGCCCTTGCAGAGAGAAGCCTTTAGGCTTATTTAGATTTAATTTAAATTAGATTGCAAAGATAGTAAAGCTCAGGGGGATATTCAACTGTTTACTGGGATTTATTTAGGCCACTAAAGGTTGGTTTTATTCGGAAAGGAGGCTGAGGTCACCTACCATTTCGAGCCCTGCATGCATACCTTGCCCTGAAAACAAAATTTGATTGCGCTTGTTGTAAATCGTGATCTGGATGCCGGCGTCGATGCTTTCGTGGATGATACGTTCCATATTTCCGGAAACCGGTGCTTTGAGCGAGCCTTTTTCGCCCAGCAAGGCCTCAACCTTAAGCCGAAAGGTCCGGGCTTTGATTTCGATCAAAAGCTGTTGACCCTTTTCGGCTATTTTTTCAACCTTTGCCCCGGTATAAGTGGCAAAGGGGAATAATTGCCCCTGGTGATGAAAAAATCCAAGAAATCCGGGAAAGGCTTTTCCAATCCATGGAATTTTTGCTATGCTTAGCATGAATGAGGTTCCGGCTGTCTCAAAATGGTTGGTTTGCATCCAGATCCAGGCTTCGGGCATTGATGTCCCCCAGTCTTTTTCGATATAACCTCTTCCTTGGTCAAGTGGTATGACTCCTCCGGGGTATTCAATTCTTCCATCAACGCGGTGATCGAGGCTCACCACGCCGTGGTAGCACTCCATAAAGGGAACATATCGATACCATCCCATAATGCCCGGGCGCCTGAAAGACACCGGGAAGCGGGAAAACGCCCCGAATTGAAGTCTCCCCCTGAAAAATCCGGTATCGTTTTGCAGGTCGAGCTGCATACCCTTGCTGGAGAAGCGGTTCGGCCCCACGGCAACAGAAAATTCCCTGACCGAGAATTGAAAATCCTCAATGGGATATCGAAAATACCAGGTCTTGCTGGTTTTGCCATTGATGACCTGTACAAAGGAATGACTGTCGGTCCCGTTTAGCGAGATGCCCGGAATGAAAGCCCAGGAATGCTTGCCGTCAGCACTGACCGACTTCAGATACCAGCCCTCAAAATAATTCTTCTTTGCCATTTTGCCCTGGAACCAGGAAGGGTTCCAGGCCTTCCTTAAATGGAAATGCAGCGGAGGCCGTTTCCCCAAATCAAACAAGGATATTAAGCCGTTTTCTTGCATAAGGTCTTCGTTAAAGGAATAAAAATACATAATTTTTGCGCCTTTAGGACAGAATGCCCTGAAGCTTCATATTTTTGCAGGTATTGGAACGTTTGAATGTCCATATACGGACAGATGATGTACTTTTATGGACAATGAAACAAAAAGTCTCAGAACCATTTTTCTTTCACTGGATTGATTTTCAGTGATAAAAGGATTGTGGCATGTTTTTGAATGTTTAGATGAGCAAAATCTTTTTAATATGGATCAATTCAAAACCGGAATACGTGCACTGCTGAAACAACGTTTTTACAGTTTTCTTAATATAGCAGGGTTTGGGCTTGGTATCACGGTTTTTTGTTTTGTCAGCATTTATGTTATAGATCAGTATTTATATGATCGCTGGAATCCTGAACGGGAAACCATTTACCGTTTGGAGACTGGAACCTGGTCATTAACAGGCACCATGATGGGTCCCTACCTCGAGGAGAGAATTCCAGAACTGGAGCAATTTGTCAGAGTAGATATTCGCATTGGCCAAAATGCAGACATAACAGTAGGCGACAAGATCTTTGTCATCCCCCATATGATTATGGCCGACAGCACTTTCTTCGATTTTTTCCCTTTGGAGTTTATCGCTGGTTTGCCAGCCAAGGCATTGATAAATGAGCAATCCATCGTTTTGACAAGAACCCAGGCGATGAATATTTTTGGCAGGATAGATGTGGTGGGCGAGACGCTTCGCTTCCGCAACAAGTTCACGTTACAGGTTACTGGTGTCGTGGAAGATGTAAGATACAGCCATTTCCCCATCTCAGCCATTATCCCTTTCCACTTCCTGGCAGAGCTAACGGGAGATCCGGATATTCTCAATGTATTTGGGGGATGGAATTATTTTACTTTTTTCAAGCTGAACCCCAATACGGATGTAAAGACTGCCGAAGAAAAGATTACCCAAGTCCTCGGAAACTATTACTTTGAGCAGACCGGTGAGACTACCGACCGGGTATTTACCCTCTTCCCGTATTCAAAAATATATTTTTCCGATCATATCGTTCACGAAATTCCAATACTGCATGGCAGTCTCAGGACGGTCAACGCCTTTGGGATACTGGCGGTGTTTGTGCTGGTAATTGCCATCATCAATTTTGTGAATATGGCCACAGCTCGTGCTGCCAACCGTTCGAAGGAAGTTGGGGTTCGCAAGCTCCTCGGGGGAACGCGCAAGGAACTGATTATCCAGTTTTTGGTGGAGTCGGTCATTACCACCGCCATTGCATTGATCTTTGCCATGGTGCTCGTTGAGGCCCTTCTGCCTAACTTCAATGCTTTGGCTAATACCCATTTCAGGACCTCAGACCTTAATTTCTTAGGGGTCCTGTTAATCCTGGTGATTGCAACCCTGTCCATCGGGTTTTTGTCGGGCATCTATCCGGCCTTTTATCTTACCGCATTCCAGCCCGTAGCTGCCCTGAAAGGCGAACGCTCACGCGGGAAAAAGGGCGCCTTTCTCAGGAAAGGGCTCATCGTTTTCCAGTTCATGGTTTCCATTGCCCTGATTGCTTTCACCATTACGGTTTTCAGGCAGATCAATTATATGAAGAACAAACCCCTGGGCTTTGATCCTGAAAATGTCGTTTTTTTCACCATCGATATGGAAACCGGCCAACGCAAGGATGCACTCGCGGCAGCCCTTGCGGAACACCCCGAGGTGCTGGAGGTAAACTTTTCCAGCGCCGTCTTTGGGAGCATCACCTGGCAGGAAAGCACTCAAATTTTCGGGGAAACCAAGCAATATACTTATTTTCCTGTTCATCCGGGATTCCTTGAGATGATGGATATTCAACCCGTGGAAGGAAGGCTTTTTGACCCTCAATTAAGGTCGGAAGAGAGGAATGCCATCGTGATCAATGAGGCTTCTGTTAACTTTTTTGAACTGGGCGACAGCCCACAGCAGGCCATAGGAAAGGAAATAGACGGGCGGCCCGTCATAGGGGTGGTGCGCGATTTTCACTTTAACTCTCTGCAACAGCCCATTGGCCCACTGGTCATAGTGTGGTGGGAAGATCGCTGTTTTAATGTGCTTGTAAAAACAACGGGTGTCCAATTGCCTGGACTGATGAATTACCTGGAACAGGTCAGAAATGAATTTATGCCCGGGAGGAATTTTAACGCCAATACAGTTCAGCAGTATTTCAACCGCAGCTACCAGCAGGAGGAAAGATTCGGTAAGATTATCCTTTTGTTTGCAGGTTTTGCCATTATCATTGCCTGCCTGGGCTTGTTCGGCTTGGCGTCGTTCACGGCTGAACAGCGTACCCGTGAGATTGCCCTCAGGAAGGTGCTGGGGGCTGGCATCGGAAACATCTCGATGATGATGCTGAAGGAGTTCTTCGTTCTGGTGCTGGTTGCATTGGTAATTGCGGCACCTTTTGTGTTGTTCTTTACGGAGAAGTGGTTATCAACCTTTGCTTATCATATTCAGCCGGGTGTGATGCCCCTGATTTATGCCGGAGTAATGGCTTTGCTGATTATGGTCATTACCGTCGGATACCACGCCCTGCGGGCTTCCACCGCTAATCCTGCTGAGGCTTTAAAATACGAATAACCGCAAGCCGGGTCAGGTCTTTTCCTGGTTCAGTTCTTCCAGGATCCGTTTCACCTCTTCTTCAGTGGAATGCAGGGCATCCTTGCATATCTGGATAAGGTGGGAGGCTCTCTTGACTTTTTCCGAGAGTTCATCCACCGAAATGTCTTCGTTTTCAATCTCGCTTACAATGGCCTCCAGTTCTTCGATGGCCTGCGAATAGGTGATTTTATCCGTCATGGTCTTTTTTCTTTAATTGTACCTGGCTTTCAATACTTCCTTCAAAGAGGCGTGTAACGATCAGATCGCCTGGCCTGACTTCCTCCTCGTTTTTTATGCTTTTGCCGTTCAGCAGGGTAATGGAAAAGCCCCGCTTCAGGATGTGGTCGGGATCCAAAAGCTTGATTCTTTCCTGGCGGTGGCTCAGTTCACGGGTTTCTTTTTCAACAAACCTTTTTGTGCCGGTCTGCAGACGGTTCAATAAGGCAGTCAGCATATACTGGTCTTTTTGAAGGATCTTCGCAGAGAAGGAGCGCAGGGTTCCTCCAAGGCGCATCAGGTGCTGGTTTTCGTCCGAAAGGGTTTCTTGTGAGCGGGCCGTGAGGACTCCCTGGGCGGCCCTCACCCTGTCGTCAAAAGCAGTAAAGCGCCCCAGAACAAAATACGCCACATCGGTTGGGGTTACCTTATTTTCCCAGGCAACCATTTCGGCAATGGTTTCATTGGTGGCGTGCCCAATTCCTGTGATGACAGGTAAGGGGAAATTGGCAATTTCACGGGTTAGGGTGTAATGATCATAGCAACTGAGCCCGATATCGCCGCCGCCCCCACGGATAATGGCCACCAGGTCGAACAGGTGTGCCTTCTTTCTGATCTGGCGCAATTGAGCCGTCAGGCTTTCAACTGCCTTATCCCCTTGCAACAGGGCAGGAAAGAGATGATGCCATAAGGTGAATTGTTTCCGGTATCCCGAAAGAATCTTCAGAAAATCGTGGTAACCCTTGCTCGTTTCCACTGATACAATGGCCAGCCGCCGTGGCAACAGAGGCATCTCCAGACTTTTGTTCAGATCAAAGATGCCTTCTGCTTTCAGCCGTTCTATGGTCTTTTGTTTTTCAAAAGCCATTTGGCCCAGTGTGAATGATGGTTCTATCTGGTGGATCTGCAATGAAAGCCCGTATACGGGATGATAAGTCACACTTGACTGGAACAAGATGGCCATCCCCTCGCTTAAGGGTTCTCCGGTGACACGGATAAAATTCTGATTGGTGATTTTATAGTCGCCTGCCCAAATCGTGGCACGCATCTGTGCCAGGATCTGCTCGCCCGATTTCTCCACCAGGTCCGGATAGCAATGACCACTGCGGGGATAATGGTTTAGCTTGGCTACTTCAGCTTTGACCCAATAGGTGGAAGCATAGTGGCGTTCAATGACGGAACGCAGGCTTCGGGCCAGGTCGCTCAGCGAATAGATCTTCCTTTCAGTTTCCATGGGTTTGTTTCCGCCAGGAACATGGAATGCCCCCAGAATGTCAACATTCTTTGAGCGAATTTAGGAAAAATGTCATTGACTCGAAAGACTTCCGAGAAAAACCTGAAAGGAAAAGGCCCGTTGATTAGCTTTCCTGGTTAACCACCAATTTGAAGCCTTTGCCATGCACATTAATAAGCTCCACCTCGGGATCGTTCTTCAGGTATTTACGCAGTTTGGCAATATACACGTCCATGCTTCGCGCATTGAAGTAGTTATCGTCGAGCCAGATCTTGGTAAGGGCCTCTGAACGGTCGAGTACATCATTGGTGCGGTCGCAGAGCATTTTTAACAACTGGGCTTCCTTTGAGGTAAGCTTCTGTTCTTGGTCTTCATATTTTAACGTTTGGCGCGAGAAATCAAAGGCATATTTCCCCACCTGGAAAAGCGTCTTGTCGGTGTCGCCGCTCTGCTCTGGATTGGTGCGCCGGTAAATGGCATTGATGCGAAGCAGCAGCTCTTCCATGCTGAAAGGCTTGGTGATGTAATCATCGGCACCGATCTTCAGCCCCTCAATAATGTCTTCCTGCATGGCTTTGGCCGTAAGGAAGAGAATGGGGATCTTTTTGTCGATCTTCCGGATGTCGCGCGCCAGTGTAAAACCATCCTTGATGGGCATCATCACATCCAGGATGCAGAACTGAAACATCTCCTTCAGAAAAGCATCATAGGCTTCCTGACCATTTACGCACAGGCGTGTGGGAAACCCCTTGGCTTCCAGGTAGGCCTTCAGGATGGTTCCCAGGTTGGGGTCATCCTCGGCCAGCAAAATCTTTATATTCGATTCTTCCATGATGGCTTTTTCTGATTATTCCTGATTTTCTTTTTGATACCCATTGAAACCAAAGGGTAAAAATATGGTGAAGCGGGATCCTTTTTTGGGTTCACTTTCCAGGGAAATGTGACCGCCATGTTTTTCAACAATGGCTTTCACGTAACTCAAGCCCAGCCCGAAACCCTTTACATCGTGAATGTTCCCGGTCGAAACCCGGTAGAGGTTCTCAAAGATCTTTTTCTGGTTCGCACGGCTGATGCCAATTCCCTTGTCCTCAACGTGAACCAGGATGCCTGCACTGTTATTCTCCGTACTTACCATAATTTGGGGTGTTACAGGAGAATATTTGTTGGCATTGTCAAGCAAATTTACAAATACATTGGTTAAATGTACCTTATCGGCTTCAATAAAACTATATTCCGCACCCAGTTTTGAGTTGATCTGCCCGTGTTTGGCTTCCACTTGAAGGCTGATCTTTCTTATTGCCTGTTCAACCAGTTCGTGTATATCAAGGCCGGTGCGGTTCAGCATTAGTTTGCCCTTTTCTATGATGGCAGTCTGAAGCACCTTCTCGGTCATGAGTCCTAGTCGCTGATTTTCCTCATCAATCATCCGGATGTAGCTTTGGTAAAGATCTTCCGATTTGCTGACGTCCTGGTCCTTTAGGGCCTGGCATGCCAGCGAAATGGTCGAAATAGGCGTTTTCAGCTCATGGGTCATGTTATTGATGAAGTCGTTCTTCATCACCGAAAGCTTTTTTTGCCTGATCACCGTCATCATTGTAAATGCAAACGAAGAAATGATCACCAGGATGAAAAGGGAAGAGGTGGCCAGCATGGTGTTGATTTGCGACACCAGGTATCGCTTTTGCTCGGGAAAATACAGCAGCAGGTATTCGGGATTCATGAAAATGTCGTTCGGGAAGAGGGTGAACGCATAGGGGCTCTCAAGCAGCTTCTGTGTGTTTTCCCCGGTTTTCTGGGCTACAACTGTGTTGAATGCCGGGTTGTAAATAGCAAAGTCGTAATAAGTTTTAATGCCATGATTCTTTAGCTCGGTTTGAAGTAGGGAGTCGAGGACATGCACATTTTCTTCACTTGAGGCCTGAAAGGAGGAACGGTCCGAAAACAGCTCCTCAAATAGGTCGTTGATGAACTTGCTTCGGTCGAAAAACATACGAAGAGGATCCTCAGGAATCATGACCCCGGGATCGGGGGCATATCCCATGGCGGGGTGCCTCCCATTCGATTCCCTGACAAAGGAAGTATCGAATGAGTGGATTGGCCTGCCGTTTTGGTGTTCGCTGATACTGAACTCGAAAGATTCGCGCATATTGGGAGCTCTGTTTTCAGCACCTGCTTCCGGTTGAAGAATCGAATCGGCTATGGCATTGTAATACTCGCGATTGAGTGAGTCGATCATTTGTGAATAGCGGTTGTCGCGTTCTTGCTGGATCAGCAGCCTACGTGTCACCTCGATCTTGTTAAATTTCGTAACCGCTTTGTTTACAGCATCGCCAACTCCCCGGTCGAAATTCATCTCCTTTACCGAAAGAGCATTCCTGATCCAGTAAATCTGGATTCCTACCAGCCCCAGCAAGGAAATGGTAATGGCTATTATTAGCAGAAAAATAAACCTTCGCTTCATCCCTGATTAAACAATAAACCTCTCCAATAATGATTAAAAAGGCGGCCAGGAGCTAAACTTTGCCTGCACCGCTTTCGATGCAAATGTAAAGCGGAAAGGATTAATAATTAGGTGTTTAACATAATTTAACATCGCTTTCCTTTTTTAAAATCAAGGAGAAAGGCCTATTCATTCATTTTTGTTTTGAGGTCAGGAAACGTAAACTGAAAATTAATCTTGGTTTTTTTTGAATTTGTTTTGGGGTAAAAATTTTTGGAAAAAAAAAGGGCCACATGGCCCTTTTTTTTAAAGTCGTGATTCTACTTTATTCCAGTTTACCAGTTTCCAGAATGATTCAATGTAGTCGGGCCTCCTGTTTTGGTAGTCGAGATAATAGGCATGTTCCCAAACATCGCAGGTAAGCAGGGGCGCCTTGCCGCTGCGCATGGGGTTGCCTGCATTACTTTCTTTTACGATCTCCAGTTTTCCCTCTCCGTTCTTGACCAGCCAGGCCCAGCCTGAGCCAAACAGGGTGGCAGCAGCCTGCGAAAATTCTTCTTTGAACTTTTCAAAACTGCCAAAACTGTCTTCTATTGCTTCCATCAACTTGCCTTTAGGCTCACCGCCCCCTTCCGGTGACAGGCTCTCCCAGTAAAAGGTGTGATTCCACACCTGGGCGCCATTGTTAAAGATTCCGCCTTCGGCCTTCCTGACAATCTCTTCCAGACTGGCCTCCGCAAACGGGCTGCCCGGAATTAGCTTGTTCAGGTTGTTCACGTAAGCCTGGTGGTGCTTTCCGTAATGAAACTCGATGGTCTTTGCCGAAATGACCGGCTCCAGTGCGTGCGGATCAAAAGGCAGTTTGGGTAATGTGTGTGTCATGTCATTTGGTTTTTGAGTTTTCATATCTAGCAAATTTAAATAAAAACAAGCACTTTTGCAAATCCCCTGTCCTTATTGCGCAAAATTTTTATTTTTGTGAAACAAACCAACCCACAGCCTGAAAATGAAGATTCATTTCCCGAAGTTCCGATTTTTCCTCATTCTGTTTGCTTTTGCAGTATTAACCAATGCCTGTGGCCCTTCGTCCAGCGAACAAGAAAAGCAACGCCTGGAAGATTCCATTCAGCTTGATCTGGAGCGACAGCAGCTTTTGGAACGTACTGAACAAATGCTCGACTCAAGTCACGCACCCACTGCCGATTCTTTGTAAAGGTTTTTTCATGGATTCTGTCCGTTTTTGGACATTTTTGTCCGCTTTTTGCCCTCTGATTTAGCCTTAACCTGCCGTTGTATCTGACTTAAATGCCTTAATATCATTTAGGTAAATTGAGTTGCATGCTTTTTGTGGCAAAAATTATGCAGGATGCTTTCTTTTTACCCTGCCATCTGCAATGCCACCGAAATCCTTTTCCAAAAACGCCCCGCTATGAGAGAAATCGTGATCCTGATCCCTGAAGTGGATGCCGAGCAAAACGTCGAAATCGATGTTCGAATCAATGGGAAAAAGCACACCCTGAAGTACCGGGTTGAAATTGTGGAATGGGAAGGCCACGACCCCTCCATTGACCGCGTTTCGGTGCTGAAACGCAAAATCGAAAACTACGATAAGAACTGGCAGTTGATGGAGATCGGGGCGCCCTTCGATCATCAGATCCCCCTGGTCTTTCGCCAACGGAAAAAATCTGATATTGAAAAATAAAGAGGTCACCTTGGACTAAAAGTCCAATGACTGCCCAAAGATGAGCCCCTTGCCCGGCTCTTTATCCGGGTTCACAAATGGATCCGCCATCTGGAAGGAATATGCATTATGGCCACTGGTTTGTTTTTAGCAAACTGGTTATCAGGGCGTTATGATTAATGGCCGATTTTTTATCTTATCTAAAATACTTATTCTTTTATCTGACATTTTCTTAGCCGGGCTATACCATGGTCGTACCATAGTTGTGTCGGGTTCGAGTACATACGACCATGATAGGTCGATAGTGGGTCTTTTGAACTGCAAGTTTAAATTTGGAGGCCTTAGAGCCTTGAATTTTAGTCAGAAAGGATATCCGGTTTTTCTGTGACTCGAATTTCACTTCCCTGAACTTCCCGATTTTTTTTCTAACCTGTATTTTTCCAAAGCAAAACCCCCGCTGATGCTTTGATCAACGGGGGTTTCTGGTACCCGGGGCCGGGATCGAACCGGCACGGTATTGCTACCATTGGTGTTTGAGACCAACGCGTCTACCAATTCCGCCACCCGGGCAGGAGCCACAAAAAGAGGCATTTTTCCAAGCCTGCAAATTTAATCAATCCTTTCAATCCCACAAAAATTTTTCCGAAATTCAATTGGGACTGGAAGGATTAAGTGTGATATTATTTCTATTTTTGTTGAAATCAAGAGCTGTTTTACCCGACAAACCCCCTTGCTATGTCAACGGTAGTAAAGATTTTTAGCGGATCAGCGTCCCGTTACCTGGCGCAAAAAATGGCCGATCATTATGGGATACCCCTCGGGAAAGAGATCGTTGCACGGTTTTCTGATGGCGAATTTCAGCCTTCCTATGAGGAAACCCTTCGCGGCAAGGATGTGTTTATCATCCAGAGCACGTTTCCCCCGGCCGAGAATCTCCTTGAGCTGTTGCTGATGATCGACGCTGCCCGGCGGGCATCGGCCAACCAGGTGGTAGCCGTGATTCCCTATTTCGGTTTTGCCCGCCAGGATCGTAAGGACAAACCCCGCGTTCCCATAGGTGCCAAGCTTATTGCCAACCTGCTTACCGCAGCCGGCGTAAGCAGGGTGATCACCATGGACCTGCATGCCGACCAGATCCAGGGGTTTTTCGACGTACCGGTCGACCATCTTTATGCCTCAGCAATTTTTGTGCCCTACATCAAAAAACTAAACCTTCCCAACCTGGTAATGGCTTCGCCCGACACTGGGGGTACGCGTCGGGCCGGCGCTTATGCCAAGTTTATGAACAGCGAGCTGGTGATCTGTTATAAGCAGCGGATTAAGCCCAACGAAGTCGACCGCATGATGCTCATTGGCGATGTGAGGGGCAAGGACGTTGTCTTGGTAGACGACATCATTGATACGGGCGGATCGATTACCAAGGCCGGACAAATGATGATGGACAATGGTGCCACCAGCGTCAGGGCCATCTGTACCCATCCCGTGTTCAGCGGGAAAGCTCTTGAGCGTATTGAAAACAGCGTGTTTGATGAAGTAATCGTTTCCGATACCATCCCCCTGACCTGCGAATCGTCAAAGATCACTGTGCTGAGCGCCGCCAAACTTTTTGCCGATGTGATCCAGCGCGTACATTCGCATCAGTCCATCAGCACCCATTTTGAATTTTCGACCATGCTTTAAGTTTTTTAAAATATTCATAGCCAATTGGCTGTAAAGTGTTATCTTTGCAGGCAATTTTTTTTGGGGCAAAAAGTGCCCCGTATTTTATAAACCAATTTGAGTAAAGAAAATGAAAAAAGTATCTGTGAGCGGTTCTCCGCGCGAGAACGTAGGGAAAAAAGATGCTAAGCGCCTGCGCCGTGAAGGCCTGGTGCCTTGTGTGATTTACGGTGGTAAGGAACAGATCCAGTTTAGCGCCCCCGAAAAAGAATTTAAGGATGTGGTTTATACTCCGGAAGCCTGCCTGATTAACCTGAACATTGATG
The DNA here is from genome assembly GCA_036351255.1 of Bacteroides sp. Taxonomy (NCBI): domain Bacteria; kingdom Pseudomonadati; phylum Bacteroidota; class Bacteroidia; order Bacteroidales; family Bacteroidaceae; genus Bacteroides; species Bacteroides sp. The sequence goes on along the minus strand of JAZBOS010000016.1, from coordinate 27,442 downwards.
GCAAAGAATTCAATGCCATATTGCAGGACATTCAGTTCCACCCGGTTACCGAAAGCATTCTGCATGCTGATTTCCTTGAAGTTTTTGATGACAAGCCAGTAAAAATTGATATCCCGGTTAAAATCACGGGTAATAGCCCTGGTGTCATCAAGGGTGGTAAACTCCACCTTAAACTGCGTAAGGTAAAAACCAAAGGCCTTCCCGTTGACCTGCCCGACCAAATTGATGTTTCCATCTCTAAACTCGAGATCGGCGATTCTTTCAAAGTGAGCCAGCTGGAAAGCGACAAACTTGAGTTCCTTGATCCCGCCAATGCGGTGATTGCCATGGTGAAATCGACCCGCGTTGTGGCTCCCATAGCTGATGAAGAGGAAGAAGAAGGCGAAGGCGGAGAAGAGACTCCCGCTTCCGAAGAATAAGAAACGCTTTTACATAGCATTTTTAAAAGCACAGGGGACTCCTCCTGTGCTTTTTTTTAGTTTGCCAGCTATTGGCTTTTACGTATTTTTACAATAAATATGTGATCCGGAAAATTGTTTTAAAAAATCTTCTGTCCTTAATATGAAATACTTAATTGCCGGCTTGGGCAACATTGGCCCTGAGTATCATGAAACCCGCCACAACATCGGCTTCATGATCCTCGATCACCTGGCTGCAGAAAAGGAAGCCGTTTTTTCTCCAGCGCGTTATGGTGATAGGGCTGAGTTTAAACTGAAGGGGCGCACCTTCATTTTGCTGAAGCCCTCTACTTATATGAACCTGAGTGGCAGGGCCATTCATTACTGGATGGCGAAGGAAAAGGCTGAACTTGAGCATTTGCTGGTGGTGGTCGACGATATTGCATTACCCCTGGGCGCTTTGCGCATGAAAGCCAGGGGCGGTGCCGGCGGGCATAATGGTCTGTCGCATATCATTGACATCCTTGGCACCGACCAGTATGCCAGGCTGCGCTTTGGCATTGGGGGCGATTTTCCCAGGGGGTTTCAGTCGCAATATGTCCTGGGCAAATGGGAGCCGGAAGAACGTGAGCTGATCGATCCACGGATAAAAATGGCAAGCGAAATGGTTGTCAGTTTTGGCCTCCAGGGTGCTGAACGCACCATGAACCTTTTCAACAAAAAGTGAGAGAAATGTTACGGGTAAGCTGTGCCATCATCTTTGACGGAGGCAAAGTGTTTGCAGCCCAGCGGGGCCCGGGAATGCACCATCCGATGAAATGGGAGTTCCCCGGCGGGAAAGTGGAGCCCGGCGAAACAGAAGAGGAATGCATCAAGCGGGAACTGGCCGAAGAACTTCAAATGAACATTCACATCCTGACCAGGCTGCCTTCCTTTTACCATACCTATCCCGATTTCTCCATTGAACTGATCCCCTTTTTATGCCAGCTGCTTGAAGGGGGGCACACTGCCCTTGAACACAACAGCACAGGCTGGTTCAGCCTTCCCGAACTCTTAACCCTTGACTGGGCAGAAGCCGATAAGGCCCTCATGAAATATGTCGTCCGGAATATGCTTTAGACCGATTCGCGGCGGCTGACATCATACATCCTTTTCCAATGAATCAGCCCCATTACGGCAATTACCAGGAAAATGGTAAACTGAAAACTGGTAAACACCAGGCCCTTGACGAAATAAAGGGGGATAGAAATTATATCACCAACGATCCAGTAGATCCAGTTCTCAATCTTTTTGCGGGCCATATACCACATCCCGATCAGGAAAATGGAGGTGGTAAATGAGTCTACATAGGGAACGTAAGTTTGCATATATCCGCTGGGATCATCCTTCATAAAGATCCAGATCAGCCCCAGGATCAATACATATAATACCGGGATCATCAGGATACCCAGTGCCTGCTCCCTTTTGGTGTTCCAGCGGATGGGCAGCACTTTTTTGTTTTCGTCCTTGCGGGTCCACATATACCAGCCGTAAATGCTCATGCTGGTATAAAACACGTTGATGCCCATATCGGCATAAAGCTGGGCAAAAAAGCAAATAAAAATATAGATGACTGTGCTAATGATGCCGGTAGGATAAACCAGGATGTTAGCCTTTTGGGCATACCAAACGCTCAGGATTCCGAAAATAACAGCGATGATCTCCCAGATTGAGGAAGCGGCTACGTTTTGCCAGAACAATTCAAAAAAGGCATTCCAATCCATTAAATTCAGCTTAGTTGAAGGTAAAAGCGAGGCAAAGGTAAAAAAATAGAAAAGAAAAACCCCGGACAATTTTGCCGGGGACTTTCATACACTTCTGGTTTTTAGATTTTTTATTGTTGCAAATCCTGATCCTTAAAGAAATGGCAGCCAGTTTCCCTCAGGCGTTCTATGGATTCAGCAAGGGGAGTTTCCAATACATTGCCCTTGCTGCCACGACAAAACGGGCAAGCGTGTACCCCGGCGTTGGCATCAATATAGAAGTACCGGTTTCCTGCACCCATACAACCAATTTCACGCTGGTGATATCCAAAGAAGTTCACAATTGGATACTCCTTGAAATGAGGATCGGAATTTACCTGGTGGAAAAAAGCACTGATCTGTTCAATGCTTTGCTTATTGAGGTGGACATCCTTGCCAGCAAAACTGCCAACTGCACGGGCCTCAAGAATACGGATGAAGTGCACCCCCCAGTCCTTTGCCAGATCTGCGTAGGCCCAAAGGTTTTCCTTACTGACAAAATCCCTGGTGGCGCACAAAGAAAGGCTAACCATCAGGCCAGATTCCCTGCAATGCTTCGCCGCTTTCTTAACCCATTCAAAGCTGTGGTCGTTTCTGCGGAAGGCATTATGCTTTTTTTCATCCCAGTGATCGAGGCTGATATTGACTCCAATCAAACCAGCCTCTTTCAAGGCGAGTGCTTTTTCATTTGTCAGGCCAAAACCAGAGGTTAACAACCAGCAATCCATTTTTTTTGAAGCCTTTTTAAGTATCTGGATCAGGTCATTGAATCTTACCAGGGGTTCTCCTCCGCTAAGTTGAATATGTCTTATCCCCACCTCTTCAATATGTCGGAGTACTTCCAACAACTGATCAAGGTTCAACTTATCTTTGGTATCAATGTTTTCCCAGTCATAGCAATGGATGCAGTTTAGCGGACAACGGTTTGTAATGCCCCAGATAAGGGTTTGCAAGCCTGGCCTGCCGCCGTTCAAATTTTTGGAGGGCATATTTCTGGCCATCTCGCTTTTTATGACTTGCTCCAGTTGGGGAGAAGGGAAACCTGGAATTTCAGATGACCAGAAATATCTTTGTCCTGATTTCACAAATTTAAATATCCGTTCCAACCCCTGCTGTTTTCGCCGGAAAGCCTTGAGTTGTTTAAGTGCTTTGACAGACTTCAGCGGGTTTCTGAAAAACTGCAAGGTTACTTTCAGGATGTTGAAATGCAATCGCATCCGTATCCATCCGGCCCTTCTTCCCCCAATCAGGCTTGGTGTTTTATCCATAACTGAATGCTATTCAGAGATTTCCCTGGCCAAGGCTTGCAGATGCTCGATCGTAAACCGGTTAAACTGGCCTGGCTCACGAAAAGTCTGAAGGTACTGCCGTTGGGGCCTTCCGCTGGGGTCACGAATGACTTCGTAATGTCCTTTCGAATGCAGGATTACGCTGCGGCCGTCATCAGTCACCGGGGGAAGGACAAATCGAACCACCGCTTCATCCCCAATTTCAGGCTGGTCATAATAAAGATCATCATCCGCTGCAAGGAGCGGGCCCACATCTTCTCCCAACTGGTTAATAGCTGATTGCAAGGGAACCACGTGCTTTGTTACAGGTACATTGTCTGAAAAATCAACTCCCACGTAATCCACTTCCCAGAAATAAGTACCATATTCAAGTTTAATACGAAGCGGGTCATCATCAGCAAGATCAAGCGGGATAGAGAGTACGTCGTCCTTAAAAGCCATGGGGCCTGCGATATTGTAATAGTCCACAAACTCCCATTCATTGTTTCTTTGGATGAAAACCGAAAGGGGGATGTTCTGGTCGATCGTCCATTGCTTCAATTGCTCAGCGGAAGCTTTTTGCTGCCTGGCCTGCCAGTTATGATAGGCATTTCCAAATAGTTCGTGAAACCGGTTCAGGCTATAATCCAGGAGAAAGGAGTTCTTTGCCCTGATCACAAGTTTGGCATTTTTAACGGCTTCAGGTTTTTCAAACTCCAGGATCATACCATCGGTGATGTCCAGCGGTTCCAATGGGTTTCCACCAACATAAACAAAAGAATCCTGCTTCCCGACCAGGCTCTGTATGTCCTTTCCGGAGAGGCTCTTTACAGTCCCGGGTTCTTGCAGGCTGGAAACGGTATGGAGATTACCATATTTGTCGGTAATGATTTCTACACCTTCTGGGTGATCAAAAACCCAAAGTTCAAGCAAGTTGGTATGCTGAATTTCCTTGATTTCGTTGGTGATTTTCATTTGGAAAACCTCGCTTTGCTTCTCAGGCAAAGGCAGTTGAAGATAATCATGGCGTTCGAGTTGGGGTTGAATGGCCCCGCTGAAAATTTCACCAGCAAAGGCATATTCTTCTCCATCGAAAACGTAAATGAATGGACAGGAGTCTTTAAAAATTAACAAAATAATAAAAAAAGCCGCGAATCCTGCAGCGGCAAGTCCTACACCGCCCAATATCCAGGATCCCACCGTGGCTCCCACGTGCGGGTCATACATTTCTATCTTATTGATCTGATCCAAAGGAATGATTATTTTGCCTTCAGTGACCTCTCCAATGTCATTAACGAAAACCTGGACCTCTTTCAGAATATTTGATTCTTTATTTTTTATATATCGGTTAGGCTTGTCAGGCTTTGTGTTAATATGCCTGGAATAACCGTAAAGGGGTTTAATGACCCCAGAAAGGGTATTCTCATTGAATTCTACTTCTGATAACTGGTAAACTTCCTCTTCAGAAATCAGAATTATTGTTTTTTCTTCTGAAACAGAAGTTGAAATGGTTTCCGCAAACGGACCATTTGGACGGCTTACCTTATAATAATATTTACAGCCGGTGAGGTTTAACAGGGCAACCATCAACACCCAACTTAGCAGTCTTGCTGCCTTTGATTCCCTGAAAAATTGAAAGATTGGCAATTCGGAAGTTTGCCTCCCTGCGAGGTTTTGTGTTTCCATACCAAGGTCAGTTTAATAAATAAAAAAACCAGAAACAACGGGAGGTAGAATTCACCGGTAAGTTACAACAAAATCTAAAATAACCGATGATTAGGTATTTAATCAGTGTTTAAATAATAATATTATTTTTCGTTTGAATCTTCCTTCAGTCCAGCCAGGGCAAACCGGATATCCGCATAGGTGAATTCGCTGCCCAGAACCGCCATCACGTCGCTCATCCTTGTGCTTTTTACGGCCTTTGATGCCTCCAGGATCTGTTCAATCTTTTCTGGTTCAACAAACAGGGTGGGATCAATTTTTCCCTCTTTCACAAAATGAGCCAGGTGGCCTTCGATGGTCGACTCGGCCAACGCGCGCGCTCTTGCAATGGCCTCAATGCCAAGGCCCTGGCGGAACATTTCGTAGGAAATGGTTTTTGAATCAGGCTTTTTCTCCTTGAACTCCGGCTCGGGCTTTTTCTTTTTTCTTCCCCGGGTTTTTTTTGTGGCTTCAGCCTGGGCGGTCATCTGATCCCGTTCCATTTGAAGGTCGGTGGTTTTCAGCCGTTGTTTGTTCAGTTCGGCATTCTCAAGCACTGCAGCGATCAGTTTATCGACCTTGTGGATATACTGAAGGCGTCCGTAAAAAACAACCTCCAGCTCGCGCAATTCCTTGATGTACTTCTTCATGCCGCTGGTCCCGCTGACTTCTTTGATGTGCCCGAAGACCTTAACCGAAAGTTCTTTCAGAAGGGGCTCAAAATAGGTCTTTGCTGCATGGATGCGCTCCTTCAGCAGGGGCAAATGGCTGTCGTGCTGCAATACCCCCTGGCGATGCATTTGCTGGCGGAAGCGGTCGGCAACCTCTTTAATGCTTTTGGCCTGCTCAAGGACTTCAGCGCCAAAAGCCCTGTAGGCCTGCCTTGGTGAACGTTTCTCGTCTTTATTGTAATCCTTAAGGAAGTCTTCAGACACCCAAACCAGGGAAGCAAAATCGAAGGCCTGCTCCACTTCGCGGATCAGAAACAGGCGGGTTTCATGACGGAGCCGGTTCAGAAGGATGTCGGTTCCCGTTTTAATGCCGGAAAATTGAACCAGCGAAGGGTCGGCATCCAGGTTCCGGACAGGGAAAGGGGTGGTGAGCACCAGTCCATCCAGGCTGCGCAAGCGCGACAAGGCCACATAAGTCTGCCCGGAGGCAAATGCTTCTGCCACATCAATCACCGCCTTATCGAAGGTCAGCCCCTGGCTCTTGTGCACGGTGATGGCCCAGGCCAGCTTCAGTGGCAGGTGGGTAAAGGTCCCGGCCACCTTTTCCTCAATTTCGTTGGTGTCCTGGTTCATGCTGAACTTCTTGTTCTCCCAGGTATAGGGTTCTACCTCTGCGGGCGTAGAACCATCGCTGAAGCGAACGACTATTGAATCCTCGCTGATCTCATCCACGGTGCCAATCTTCCCGTTGAAATAAAGCCGCTCGGCCGAGTAATCGTTTTTGATGAACATCACCTGGGCCCCCTCCTTCAGTTCCAGGGTATATTCTACCGGGTACTGCGACTCGTTAAAATCACCATCGATTTTTGCATGGAACTGATGAATGCGACCTTTAAGCTTGTCGAGGGCCTTTCGGTTGATGAGATCGGCCTTGTGGTTGTGGGTGGTGAGGAATACCCAACCTTCCTTTTCGGTGGGGTCGAATCCGGCAACGTAATGGCTGTTGAGCAAGGCCCGGTCAGAGGCATCAAGGATGTTTTCGCGCAGATGGTTGAGCAGGTGAATGAAGCGCAGATCGGTTTGGCGATAAATGTTTTCGAGTTCAATGGTCAGGGGTGGATTTTCCTGCAGGGCCCTGGCATCGAAAAAGAATAGCGATGGGTAATGATGTCTCAGCAACTCCCATTCGTCCTTCTTTACCACCGGGGGCAGTTGCCAGAGGTCACCGATAAACAGGATCTGGAGTCCCCCGAAAGGGATGCTTTTTTTTCGGCGCACATGGCGGAGCAGGGTATCGATGGCATCCAGGAGATCAGCCCTGAGCATGCTCACCTCATCGATGATCAGCAATTCCAGTTCGCGGAGCAGGTTTCGCTTGGTCGCATTGAGTTGGGTTTTACTGAGCAGGCTTTGCGGGGTGGTAACCTGGGTGTTGAGGTGGCTGCCCGAGAATCCTTTCAGGGAAGGAACAAAGGACCCGAATGGCAATTGGAAAAGGGAATGAAGGGTAACGCCCCCCGCATTGATGGCCGCAATTCCGGTGGGCGCAGCAACCACCACCTTTTTGTGGGTGTATCCAACCATTTTTTTTAAGAAGGTGGTCTTCCCTGTGCCCGCCTTTCCCGTGAGGAAAATGTGGCAACCCGTCTGGTTGATAAAGCGGGAAGCAATGGCAGCCGGGTCATGCTGATCTTTCATGCTGAATCATTTGGCGGGTTTTTTCCCGAAAGGGTAAAACTAATAAAATTCAGGTTGATTTAAAAAGAATCACGCCCTGGTTTAGCCAACAAAATGATAATCAAACCAAACACCGGGTTCTCCCCAAAGGCCCTGGCCTTACCTGAACCCTTTCAACAAGAACTTTCCTTAATCCTTTAAGAGTCGGTTTTGGGTCATAGTTCAGACGTAGTTCAGACGTAGTTAAGACGTATCATAAACGTTTTTGCACGTTTAAACTACGTGTCAACAACGTGTTAATTACGTGTTATCTTACAGGCAGATACTGCCTTAAAGCAGGCCGTTTCCTGTCCGGCTTGGGGTTGAGTACAAGGAAACTATTTGAATGGAAAGGGTCAGGGAGGTTTGGGAGCCTTCCGGGTCAGGAAAAGGCACAAAAAAAGACTGCCCCCTGATGAAGGGGCGGTCCCTATTGGGTAAAACCAGTATGTGAAGATGGATTAGAAGCGATAGCCCAGGGAAATACCAAAACCGGTATTTTTCAGGCTGGCCTCATCCTCGCCATCACCTGAATCGGGATTGATCTTAGCCAGGCCAAGCTGGGTGTTAACCTGGAAAGAAAGGCCCATAGCCAGCTCATATCCGAAGAACACATTGGCGCCGAAATCAAAGGGCTTGAACTGAGCCAGTGTTCCGTTTCCTTCATATTCGTTGGTCCATTCAATGTCTTCTTCTGTTGTGGTACTGTTCAGGGTATAAGAAGCTTTTCCTGTGATACCATAACCCAGGTAAGGGCCAAAGCCAAGGATGAACCGTCCGTTGCCCAATACCGGCTTATAAAGCAGGCTGAGGGGCAGATCGATGTATCCCAGGTTGTATTCCAGTTCTATGGTTTGCCCAAGAAATTCGTCACCGGTCTTGGCGCCTTTTGTGGAGAACAGCAAAGCGGGCTGGAAATAAAAATCAGGAGCAACAGGAATTTCAACAACAGCGCCCACGTTAAAGCGGGGGACCAGGTCGAGTTCGAGGGCATCACCGTCAGAATCCTTCCCATTGATATTCTGAAGGTCAAAACCACCGCGCAGACCAAAGGATATTCCCTGCGCCTGAGATTGTGCTGTAAATCCAGCAACAAGAATTATGGCAAAAAAGGCAATTACAATTTTTTTCATATTCATGATCTTTTTAATTTTAATTAGACATAAGGGAGATAAACGGTCAGTTTGAAGTGTTTAACCATTAGTCTTAGTTTCCTTCAGTGGCCTGTTCTTCGGCTTCCTGACGCATTTTTTCATTAGCGGTAATGGCAAATTCTACCCTGCGATTTTGGGCACGTCCCTCAGCGGTTTCATTTGAATACTTGGGCTGTTCTTCACCAAAGCCAATGATGGCAAGCCTTTTGGCAGCAATGGCTTGGTTTACAAGGTAGGTGGCCACTGCACCAGCACGGCGTTCTGAGAGCGCCTGGTTGTATTCGTTTGATCCTGAGCTGTCCGTGTGTCCCAGAATTTCAATATCCGTATCGGGATATTTGTTGAGGATGATCACTAGCTTGTCCAGGTTCTCCATGGCCTGGTCAGTCAATACAGAGCTGTCAAAACCGAAAAGAATGTCATTGGTAAATTCTACAATGATACCTTCGCCAACCCTTTCAACGTTCACATCAGGAAGTTCTTCCCTGATTTCCTCGGCTTGCTTGTCCATCTGGTGCCCAATGATTGCACCGGCTGTTCCACCCACGGCGGCTCCGACCACGGCGCCTGCGGCAGTATTACCTGAAGCCCGTCCTATAATGGCTCCAGCAGCAGTTCCTGCAGCGACTCCAACGGCAGCGCCCTTCTGGGTTCCCGTCAACGCTTTGCAGCCTTGAAATAAAAGGGCGGCCGATAAAATTCCAATGAACATCAGTTTTGTTGTTTTCATAAATCTTTTGTTTTATGTTATTAAAAAAATAAATAGTATTTGAAAAACATTTAACTGCCAAAGCAATGCCAATTAATGGCAAAAATCTTTTGCTTTACATTTCAGCAATTTACGAAAATATCTTGAGAAACTGGTTTTTTAATTGAGAAAAATTATTCTCATTATGAGAACTTTAAGGCCCTTCTCAAAGGGTTATGACCAAGCTGTAAAGATCATTTTTGAGGTTGGAAACAAATTGCGACGCCGCCCCCCGGAGAAAGTCGTACAGGTAGAATACTTTCTGAATTAACTTCCTTTTCTATAATTAGGTAAGCAGTTGGGTTGTCACTCCAATGGGCATCAGGTGCATCTGCGTAAATTCTGGCAAGATAAGTTTGCCCAGCTTTCAGGAAATCGGTCTGAATGGTGATTTCCCTGCCTTCTTGGTTGGTAATGCTTCCAAGGAACCAGTTTCCAGTCTCACGTTCTTCACGTGCTATAGTGATGAATTCACCAATTTCTCCGTCCAATACCCTGCTCTGCTCCCAGTCGACCCCTACGTCACGAATAAACTGGAAAGCCGGGTGACCTTCATAGTTTTGGGGCAGGTCGGCTGCCATCTGTACTGGGCTGTATATCACCACGTAAAGGGCCAATTGATGGGCCAAAGTCGTATTGACCTGGTTGTTGGGCTTTGTGGGGCCCAGTTTGATGTAGAAAATGCCCGGGGTGAAATCAATAGGCCCTGCCAGCATACGGGTGAAAGGAACGATGGTAAGATGCTCTGGGGGGTTACCTCCGTCGCTGGCCCAGGCGTTGAATTCCTGCCCCCGCAGGTTCTCGCTGGCAAAGAAGTTAGGCCAGGTGCGGCGTAATCCCGTTGCCATGACGGTTTCATGTGAGTTGACGGCCACCTTATGCCTGGCAGCGGTCTCCAAAACTTTCTGATAGTGATTGACCATAAACTGGCTGAGGTGGTATTCCCCTTCCGGGAGGATGGTGCCCACATAGCCTGTTTTCACGGCGTGTATCCCCAGGGTTTCAGCCAGGGCAAATGCAGTGTCCAGTTGCTGATCGTAGGTGTTCACCGCTGCTGAGGTCTCGTGGTGCATGATAATATTCAAGCCCTTGCTTTGGGCATATTCCACCACTCCCTTGAGATCGTAGTCGGGATAAGGCGTTACAAAATCATAGATGCCTTCACGGTCGGCCGTGCCGATCCAATTTTCCCAACCGGTATTCCAGCCTTCCACCAAGATGGCATCCAGGCCGTTTTCGGCGGCAAAGTCAATGTAACGTTTTGCATTTTCTGTGGTCGCTCCGTGTCTTCCGCCTGCCATAGCCCAGGTGGAGAGGTCGAGGTGCATCTCCCACCAGATACCCGCATATTTTACGGGCTTCAGCCATGACGTATCTTCAATTTTGCTGGGTTCGTTCAGGTTGAGGATCAGCTTTGATTCGATCAGATCACCCGCACGTTGGGCGATCTGGATCATTCGCCAGGGGGTGTTGAATGGCGTTTGTTTTTCCACCTTGTAGTCGCGCCACGAGCCAACTAGGTTGGTGGCCATTTCAAGGTTCTCCTTGTCGATGGCCAGGGTCATGGCCGCATAATCTACCAAAGCTGCTTCGTGGAAGCTGAGGTAAATTCCGTTGTCGGTTTTCATTGTCACCGGGGCACCAACGGCATTGATGGGGATGTGGGTCTGCGCCAGGTTGGAATGGTCGCGATAGCTCAGGGCCTCGATCTCGCTGAAGCGGCTGGTGCTGTATAGATGTTCGTAGATATCCCAGTCGCCAGGGATCCACCAGACCTTATGATCGCCGGTGAGCTTAAACCGGCTGTGCTCTTCAGTGATGAATACCTTTTCCAAGTTTTCCTGGGCAGGGAATTCATAGCGGAATCCCAAACCATCATCATACAACCGAAACACCAGGTCGAACTCCCGCTTCAGGCCTTCGTTTTCGGCAAAGGCTACCCGAAGTTCCTGATACGAATTTTCCACAAAGCGCTGCTCTCCCCAGGGCATTTCCCAGGTCTCGGAAAAAGCACTGGTTTCTGCCGAGCGAATCTCCAGCCCTTCCTTTAATGGCGGCATATCGAGGAATTCAAAGGCAAGGCCCGAGGTGTCGACCAGCAGCTGGCCTTCAAGGCTGACGGTATAGGCTGCCTGCCCGTCGGCAAGGGTAAAGACTTCCACTTCAATGTTTCCTGATGGAGATTGAATACTGGTTGTTGGGCTTTTCTGGCAGGCGCTGAAAAAACCGGCCAGTAAGATAAGCATCCACAATTGCGTTATTTTTTTCATCTTCCGGAGATATTTTGGGTTAGATAAAAGACTTCGCTTACAGTTTGATAAAGATCTTTTTGCGGTAAAGGATGGTTGCCGGGATAAAAAGGATGCCCAGGTAAAGGAGGGCAAGAATCAGGCTGGCCAGCTTAGGTACCATACCGGTGGCTGTCAGCCATTGGAAGGCATGATATACCAAGCCCCCTTCACCTATGCTGATCCCCCGGAAGAACCAAGACAATAGCCCTGCCAGCACATAAACAGCAATGGCGTTGGTGCCCAGAATTACCCATGGGCGGGTGCAGCAGGTCTTTCCCTGGATATCAATAAAGGTATAGCAGGCCGTCAGGGTCATGGCACCCAGACCTGATGTCAGGAGCACATAGGAACTGGTCCAGATGGGCTTATTCAGGGGAAATACCCAACTCCAGGCATAACCAGCGATAAAGGAAAGGAAACCCGCCACAAATAGCCAAAGGGCCTTTTTCTCCCGGCTGTTGTTTGACAAGAGGATCTTTCCGGTCAGCATTCCCGTAATGCCTGTGGCTATGGCAGGCAGCGTGCTGAGCAGGCCTTCCGGGTCCCATGTGCCCTGCCACATCCTGCCCGGGAGCAGAAAGCTGTCGATCCAGGCCGCCAGATTTATCCCGGGCTCAAGCAAGGGCTGCCCGTAACCGGGTGTGGGAATCAACACCAGGGCGAGCCAATAGGCGATCAATATTAGGCCTCCAATCACAGCTTGTGTTTTCCAGGAAGTATAAATAAACAAAAGAGCAGAGGCCAGAAATACAAGGGCAATGCGTTGCAATACCCCGGCCACCCTGAGCTCGGAAAAAGCAAATTCTGGCCACAGGTTCAGGAAAATCCCTACGGCAAAGATCTTTAAGCCGCGGAACAGGATTTTCCCGGCCATCTCTTTTTTGGAAGCACCCTTTTCCAGCCTTTTTGAATAGGCCAGTGCAATAGAAACGCCAACAATAAACAGGAAGAAGGGGAAGATCAGATCTGTGGGGGTGATCCCGTGCCAGGGCTTATGGAGCAGGGGAGCGTAAACGTGGCCCCAACTGCCAGGATAATTGACTATGATCATGGCCGCAATGGTAAGGCCACGGAATACATCCAGCGAAATAAGCCTTCCCGGAATGCTTTTTTCCATAATATTGGTGGTTATAATGATTGGAAAAGGTTTCTGTTAACCATACCAGATGCGCACAACGGATTATGCATTGTTGTCCTCTTCTGCGTCCTCGCTGTCATCCGGGCTGCCAACCTCCGGCAAAATCAAGCTGGCTTCCGCGCTGCTGAGGGTTTCTACGCTTTTCAGCTTGCGCTGGATGGCGCGGGTGCGTTTGCCCATGACCTCGTCGATCTGGTTGCTGGCCGTTTGGATGTTCTTCTGTGCCTTCTCGAGCATACCGCCGAAGTTTTCAAATTCTTTTTTCACGGCACCCAGGATCTTCCAGACTTCGCTGCTTCGCTGCTGAATGGCCAGCGTGCGGAAGCCCATCTGCAGGCTGTTGAGGATGGCCGCCAGGGTAGTAGGCCCGGTAACGATGACCTTGAAATCGCGCTGCAAATGTTCCAGCAGGCTGGTGCGCCTCACCACCTCGGCATAAATACCCTCAAAAGGCAGGAACATGATGGCAAAGTCGGTGGTGTTGGGAGGATCGATGTATTTGTTGTGAATATCTGCAGCCATTTGTTTGATGGTGCGCTCCAGTTCCCTGTTTGCAATTTCAATCAGGCTTGGATCTGCCAACTCGTAGGCGTCAAGCATTTTCTCATACTTGTCTTTGGGGAACTTGGCATCGATAGGCAGGTAAACGGTTTCCTGTCTGTCCTCACGTCCCGGTAACTTAATAGCGAATTCCACAGACTCTGAGGACCCCTTCTTGGTGATTACGTTGGATTCAAACTGCTCAGGGGCAAGCACCTGTTCCAGCAGCATCCCCAACTGCACTTCCCCAATACCCCCGCGCAACTTCACGTTGCTAAGCACCTTTTTCAGCCCGCCCACGTCCTGGGCAAGGGATTGCATCTCTCCCAGGCCTTTCTGAACGCTTTCCAGTTGTTTGCCCACCAGCTCGAACGATTGCCCCAGGCGCTCGTTCAGGGTCTTCTGCAGCTTCTCTTCAACGGTTTCCCGCATCTGTTCCAGCTTCTTCTCGGTGGTCTCAACCAGCTTGTTTTGCTTTTCTTCCAGCTGGCTAAACTTCTCCCGCTGCAAGTCATTGAATGAAGCTACGTTCTTCTCAAAGGTTTCCTGGAAGTTGCGAAAAACCTTTTCCAGCGACTCGCGCATCTGAGTGTTGTCGGTTTTGGCCTGTTCCGTCAATTCCTGCAACTTCTCGCGCGTAGTAGCATTGATGCGGTCGAGCTGGCTGATGTTGCTTTCCGAGAACTCCTTCAGATTTTTTGATAGGCCCTCGCGAAACTCCCTAAGCCCTTCACTCAGCTCTTTCCTGTTGCCTGTGGTAAGGTTCCCAAACTCTTCCCGGTTGATGCGAAAGTCATCCTTCAGGTTTGCCTCCAGCCGCCCCAGGTTTTTCTCAAGGTCCTCCACCAGACCTTCCAGTCTTTGCTGTCTTTTTTCCCTTTTGGGAAGAAAAACGAGGATCAGAATGATGTTGACCAGGCTGAGCACAGCCAGAAATATCAATAAATAAGTAAACAAGTCCATAAAATCAGTGCGTTGGAAAAATCAAATTCAAGTTTGAAAATTAGCCTATTTGCGGGCAAAAACCAAAAAAGGCGCTCATAAATTTGTTAACTTGCCGCATATTTAGCTTTATGCGATTACAGTCACTGGTGAAGCAATATAAGGCGGCGGTCGAAAAGGTTGCGGCCCTGCAAAAGGAGACACGTAAAGCCGTACTCAGGCAGTATGGGGATATTTCCGGATTCCTCAGTTCCTTGAAGCCCGAGGTGATCAACCGTCCAGATGACCCTCACTTTCCTGAATTGTATGCCTTTTATTCAACGGTTTTTACCCTTCCCGATGAGACCGAGACCTTCGAAGGGTTTGAAGCTACCCTAAACCTCAACTCGGATCCCTTTCTAACAGAGCGTTTTGGATTGCATGAGGAAACCTGGCTATACCTGCGAGAACCCTCAACCGGGGCCATCATAGCCGGCGTAGATTTCAGCACCTATGTTTTGCCAGACCGGCTCAGGAAGGCCTTTGGTTTTCCTGCCACCAATCATGTCATTTATATTTTTGTCAAACCAGAATACCGGAGCCTGGGGGTGGCTTCTCATTTGCTTAAGCTTACGGAAGATTATGCAATGAATTTCACAGGCCAGCGGGGGCCAGTCCTGTTCTTTTGTGAGCAGAATGCCCCTGAATTGATGACTGCCGAAGAATATTTCCACGACAATCTCAACGCCCTCATTGACCAGTGCGAACGCCTGAAGTGGTGGGACAGGCTGGGTTATAAACGGCTGAATTTTAACTATGTGCAGCCACCCCTGAACCCGGGTATGGAGCCTTGCCTCAACCTTACCTTTAATGTCAGAGCAGGCGAAATGGAGGAGGTGCCGTCAGAATTGGTCAGGGAACACCTCGAACGCTTCTTTAGCATTGCGGTTTTCAAAGGACGGGATGTGTTGAAGGACACGTTTTACGGCCGGCAGATGCAATGGCTCCGGCAGCATCCCCTGGTGAAAATCAGTGGCGACCAGGAATATTATGAGGCCCTGAAAGCAAAAATCTATGGTCAACCGGATGCCTGGATGCCATTAAAGGAGCTCTTCTAAGCTGTTAGGCTTAACCTGCCACTTCGTTCGTAAGCCTGTCATATTCCAGTATGGCCTTTTCGATTTCCCCTTTGGGTAAACTGGCCGGGGTGTCATCGGTGAGCATATGAACCGCCCAGCCGTGATGATTCTGCCTGGTGTTTTCGGGCAGATGCAAAAAGCCGTGGTTTGCCCAGAACCGAAATTTGCGCAGGCTTGCCTGGTCACTTTCGTGGGGGACCCTTGCCAACAGGAACTTCAGCCCCTTGCCGTTCTTCTCCAGGGCATCCTGCCTCAGCATTTGCAGGGCGTGGTCAACCAAGCGCTTTCCGGTACCATTGTTGCGGTAGTTTTGGGCCACGGCAATGCTGTCGATCACCCCGCATTTTGACCCGGGCAGGTACAAAGCCGTTGCCCCTCCAACCACTTCCGTTTCTTCCTTTAAGGCCAGCGAGATATGAAAGCTGCACTGCTCGGAAGGCTTGCGCATCAGGGCAAACATCCTGTCGAGTGAAAGGGCAGAGGGCAGTTTTTCAAATTCCTCCAGGTAAGTGTCGGCATAAAAGTTGCACAGGTGACGGATGCCTTCCTTATTGCCGGCCTGTACGCCCACCACCTCGAAATCCGACTCCTGGGTGACAAAGTAATTGTCGAAGGTGTCCAGAATTTCGCTGATGGAGAAAGGGGTATCTGTAGCCAGGTTTGTGCTGAACCAGCCTTGCGGATCCTCCCGCCGGATCTCATGCAGGCGTTTTAAAAACAGGCTTTCGATAAAGGTATTCATCGAAAGACATAGCTGATACTTACGTTTTCGGTATTCCGTATGCCCGGCAATATACTGAAAATGCCGGATACACTTATCCACAAGGGAATTGGCAAGAAACTTATAATTGGTGGTATCGGCCAGGTTGGCGTGCTCAAAGAAGGTGACGCTTTTGCGGGGGGTAAAGCCTGGATTGGTTGTATCGACCAGGGCAAACATGATCCACAGATAAGCTGAGAAGAAGTAATTGTCGGCCTTCAGGCTGTGCTTGATCTCGTAATGCTCCAGTTCCATCAGGAATGAAATGCCCAGTGCAGGTGCCGAAAGTCGCTTTAAAAATGGCATCGCACGCAGGTCCATTTCATCACGCTTATAGTTATAATATTCGGAGCTGTCAACCAGGCGGCCCCTGATCATACAGTTATAACCAAATTTCTTTCCCCCGTTTTCTTCTCCTTCGTGACATATTTTTTCCCACAGGCTGTCGCCCACCTCATCGGTTTTCAGCACGATATTCACCGAGTTCGATTCATCGCCAAAGCCATATTGTATCAGTTTATTTTTCTGGGGCGCATATTTGATCTGGTAACTCGGGCCCCACATCAGCCAGTTGTAAGTGAAATACAGCTCTTCGGGCAGGATGGCTGTTTCAGGAGGCTGCTCTTCGCCAAATGCTGTGAAATAATTGCCCAGGATCTTTTCCCAGTCCTCATCATAGCGGTCGTTCAGCCCAGTGATGAAAGTAATGGGCACAATGAAGCCCTCGTTGATCTCAGTTTGAATAATAAACGACAAAGGCTCATCAGCAGGTATGGCAAACTTATCACTGGCCTTATTTTGCTTAAAAAATTCGAAATATGCGCTGACCAGTTCGTTGAACTCTGCAGAAGCCACATCAAAGCAAGTTTCCACCTTTGCAATGTAAGTCCCCGACTCACCATTATCATCAATAAACCGCTTGAAGGTACGAAGGAATTTGCGCCAGAATTGCCGGTTCTGGTGAAGCCCCCCTGTGTGAAAGATGGCCAGTTCGATGTAAACCCGGATCAGTTTGCGCGGACTCTTGTAACAAGCCCACAAAACCCGTGTGATCTCACCAAAACTCAGGCCCAGCGAACCCAGTAAGCTCCGCAATGGCCTTACATAGGGGATGGTGAAAAAGATCAGCCCCGCCATAAAGGCAAAGAGAAGCAGCAGAAATTCAACATAGGTGTTTACGTAACCAATCAGGTCGGCCAGGCGGGTCAGAAAATCGGTCAGCATCAGGGGGTGGCTTTAGGGTTTACTGCTCTGAGTGCACATACGGGCCCGAAATTACAACATGTTACCCTAATTCTGACCGTAATTTTACGGAAAAAAGCACCCTGAATTATTTTTCTTTTTGGGCATTTTCCCAAAGTTTTCCCCAAAAACTATGCCACCCCGAGACAACAGACCTTTCCGTATTTACTTATCCCTTTCTGAGCCAGTAAAAATGACTTCTATCGCCCGTTCATGGTTTTCAACCAGAAATTGAAACTATGTCCGGGAACATGATCCATGAAGGTTTTGCTTGAAATCCCCCAAGAGCTATTGTATTTTTTATCTTTCTTAATCTTTCTGAGCTTGCTTTTAGCAAGCTAGAACATTTTTAGTTAACCTTTTTACCTCTTCACTGGTTTTATTTGCTATTTAATTATTTCGGCGGTCAATCGCTCCTCGGAAATCTTACCGTTTTTAATTGTGACATAATAATTGTGCCGATCCTGATGAAGAGATAAAGATTTAACCATTTTCCCATTGATAAAAAGGAGGCCAGCATCATCATCGCAGGCGAAACCTGGCTGCAGGGCTCCGGACAAAATAGCCTCCTTGAATAGGGACCTTCGCTGAGGTTCATTGTAATGGGGTGAGTGGCTGAAATCAAGAAACCCAAGGCCCTCAATCAGTGATAATGCTTTTGGTCTGGAATCACTGTACCCGCCTGTAAACCAGCAAAGGGAACCTGCGCTGCCTCCCGCCAGGACAATTCCTTGTTCATAGGCTTGCTTGAGAAGGGTATCAATTCCCTGGACTTTCCATACCGCAAGCATATTCAAGGTATTGCCTCCTCCAACAATCACTGCATCAGAGGACAGGATCTCCTCAGCAAAGGTTTTTTGCCCGGGTGCAGAACTAATGAAAGTCCGGATGACGATGGGTTCAAGGGGTAAGTCGGATACCATCCGGCTCCAGTAATCAATAACCCTTGGATCATCCGCTGCGGCTGTCGGAAAGAAGCAAACCTTTGGTCTGGGCTTTCCGGTCAAAAATATTACATATTCAATGTAAGCCGGATCAAGGCCATTGCCATATACCAGAATGGTTTTATCGCCTTCTTTGCGAATGGGGTTTTTGTTCTCTTCCCTTCCATGACAGGAAAGCGTGTAATATATTCCAAGGGCAATGCAGAGGATCAGCAGGATCTTTTTCATAATTCTCACCTTATGTTAAAGCACTTTTTAGGATCACAACCAGGACAAGGAATCCCAGAAGTATCAGGGCTTGAACCAAGACAATGGTCGTGATGTCCAGTTTACGGTTCGCTTCAATATTTGCTGAGGCCAGGGCCAGGGCATCGTCATTCAGGTCAGACAGGCAGACTTTTATGTGGTTTTTGTGGTGGCGGACCTGTCTGGTATCAAGGATGTACCCCGAAATTATCCCAAGAAGGCAAAGGAAGGAAAATACAAAATAACCCATGGTTTCTATCGGTTTGGGGTAGCCGTAGGCCAGGTAAAAATAGAGTAAAAGGCCAGGAACGAACCCGAACAAATAGGTGGTTGCCCTGAAGATCGCTGACACCGGAAATTTCCGCTCAAGGAATATCAGGATGGATGAAAGGTTTTCTTTGGAGGATTTCCCCATGTCAGCACTCCTTTTGAATGCTGAAAAATACTTCATCTCGATAAAAAAGAAGAAACCCAGGAAAGCCAAAAGAACGACGTTCAATGTAATGATCAAATCATAACCCTGGTAAAATATTAGGTTCAGGGTAATAAACACAGCCGCTATGGACTTAATGATGATATCCCTCAAGAATATAGATCTAATCTTTTCGAAGATTGATTCCGACCGGCCTTGTATGAATTTCTCGATGGAAGTTAGGCCATATCCTGGAATGCCGGAAAATTCATTGATATTATTCCACCGATCTTTTATCTTATTCATTTTCAATTCTTTTTAATATTTCTTCTAGTTTTTTTCTTACCCTGACTAACCTTACGCTAACCGCCGATTTAGTCAAGCCCGTGATTTCTGAGATCTCCTCGTAATTTTTTTCTTCCAGCCAAAGGAGAATAATGGCCCGGTCAATGTTTTGCAACAGGCCAATGGCCTTGAATAAATTTGCGGTCATCTCATCTTTTTCCGGGTCTTTGATCTGGTAATGCTTTTCAGGAATAAGTTCAACGGTTTCCACATTTCGTTTTTTTGTCCTGACAGAGCTGATCGCAGTGTTCAGTGCAACCCGGTATAGCCAGGTGCTTAATTTGGCATCTCCCCGGTAATTTCCATGAGATCTCCAGAGTTGAAAGCAGATTTCCTGGTACAGGTCTTCCTTATCGTGGAGGGTTTCGGAAAAAATCAGGGCAATCTTATGGATGATGCCCTTATTGCCTTCAATAAGGCCCATGAATGCTTTCCGGTGTCCTTTTTGCAATCTCATTTAACACTTCTTAATCAATAGGTCGAAAACAACGAAAAAAAACTACATCTCCATTCCGAAAAAAACAGATGAATCCAGGATCTTTATTTTTCCTCCAGCCTTTTAAGGATCCCTAAAGTTCTGTGATAAAATTTTTTAAGGCATAAGAAGTTCCGTTTTTTTGTAGCTGAAACTGAAACCCCTTTGGGCTCTATTTACAGAAAAGCGTTATCATGGTTAATGATTTACCAGAGGTATGGGATCAGCCGGTATTTCGTGTTCCGGCAATATTCAGCATATTCCGGGAATTGCCTTTTCAGGAGGGCTTCTTCATTGCGGATCCTCAATACCAGCGCCAGGGGTATCATCATCATTGGGATCACGCCCCACCAGGAGCCCAGGGCGATTGGGGTGGGCACATACATGATCAGCACGCCGACATACATGGGGTGTCTGACCAGGCTGTAAAGCCCGGTGGTGATAAGATCCTGATGCTCTTCCACTTCCACGATGCGCGAAGCATAGCTGTTTTCCCTGAACACCCGGAAGATGATCAGGTAACCCAATAAAATGACTAGGTCGGCCAGCAGGACTATGTTAACCGGCACCTCCGACCAGCCGAAACGCCGGTCAAGTCCTGATACAACAAATCCCACAAGGAAAACGATCGTAAAAATTACCTGGACGATCACCTGGGTTTTCTCCTTCTCCCTGGCGCGGGTCCTGCGGTCTAGGAACCGTGGGTCGCGTTTCAGAAAATAACTCAGCACAAAAAGCATGGGAATGACCACAATTCCCGTGTAGACATAAAACTCCCAGTAATTGAAGGTGCCTGCGGGCAAGAGCACGATCGTGGCCAGCACCAGCGGCAGCCCCGCAAACCTGGCCACGATCTTCCGGATCAGTTGCCGTTTTTCTTCCGGCTTCATTTCACTCTTTTTCATCTTTTGATCTTGAAATAAAAATGAATGACATGATAAAAATGATTTTTTGGGTTCCAATTCATGATCTGGCTTCCTGGGTAGTATTGCCGGATGAGAAAATTCACCCATGACTAAGAGAAGTTCCCAGGACCAGCCCTCCGAGCAGCATCACCAGGCTGATCAGCAGCCAGCCCCAGGTTTTCCGGAAAGGCGGGAGGCTGAGGGTGCCTTCCTCATTAATCAGTGAAGTCCAGGCTCTATACCCCCGTTTGGTCTCCCAGCGCTCAAACAGGTAAACCAGGATCCCTCCCGGAACCGAGCCCAGGACCACATAGGCCCACCAATTGGCCACGGCCAGTGGCGAAAGTGGGATGATCAGGGAAATGTTCAGGTTCCGGTTGGACAGGATCATGGCAACCGGGACAATGCCGGCCAGGCTTAAGAAGGCAGAGATGACTGCCTGGAGAAGACGCTGGAAAAGGAATCGCGGAAAGCCTTTTTGGCTTAAATGAACCATCAGGATACCCTGAGATAGCCACACCAGGATCAGGGGCAAAATCAGGATCAGGAAGAGCTGAAAAAGCGGGGAAGCGGTTCCGCTGATGGTTTCCAGGATCAGGAGGGTCAGGCCAAGGGTAAAAAAGATCACGATCGGGATTAGGTTGCCTGTTGTTTCAATGATTGAATTCCTGACAACAGGGGTCTCCCTTTTTATTTTCGCCAGGGAACGGGCTATCAATCCAAGGGGGCCCAACACCAGCACGGCGGCAAACCAGAAACTGGATCCCTTCCTGGTATCTTTTAAAAGGATGATTAGCATCAAAAGGCTGAATAAAACCAGTGCCGGCCATAAGATCCCGATGATCCGGCTCATTCTAAAGCCTGCCCGGGCTTCCTGGTATCGCCTGGCGGCCTCCTCCCGGACATCCTCCGGGAATAGCTGGCTTAAGGGTCCTGATTCCCGTGGGTTGGCCAGCTCACTGGCCACTTCAAGAACCAGCGGGCGGTCGTATTGGTAGAAATAATAGATATAAACCACTCCTTTGACCAGGTCAGCCACCAGGGTTTCCAGGGTCCAGCTTGAACCCTTTTCCACGTGCACGGCATCCATCACTTGGGTGACCTCCTGAAAATCCATAGGCCCGGGTTTGCTAATAAGCTCCCCGATAAGGGCTTCAGCACGGTCGTAACGCCAGCAGGGAAAACCAAACCCATTGTCCGGGTTGGCCACATTGAAGTTGGTGGAAACCAGGAATCCGTCCCCCGGGGGTTTTCGCCGGAACACCATCTCGCCGTCGGCCCCGGCACTGATGATGACGGCATCGCCCGTGGCATCGGCGAAATGCAATTGGTCGTGCATGTAAGGAGGACGCTGGTGGAGATTAACCCAGGCAATGACCTCTTCCACCCTTGCACATTCTTGCATGATCTGCATGCAATAGAGGTGGTAGGCTTCTGAAACCGGGATCCTTTCCCGGTGGGGATTTACCTCCACCCTTGGCAAACCGTTAGAATCATAGGCCAGTCCCTTTTCATTCACCCCCTGCTGGGGATTATCCGGGGTGCCAATCCAAATCACGCCATAACGGGTGGAGTCGCCTGGATCCACCCAATACCAGGAATCGGGATTGATGTAATCGTCATTTCCCCCGAAAAAAACACGATCTCCTTTGGCCACTGAAATGACCGTACATCCTGTAACCGGAGGATTGTTGTCAATGAATGGGAAAGGTCCAAAAGGCAGTGAATGGGATTTCATCCCGATCAGCAAGAGGATTGTGAATATCAGGGCTCTTTTTATCATTTCTTTTGGGTCTTATAACGCTTTAAATATTGACAGGTGTGGTCATTCTTTCCGTTGAAAACCGTTTAACCAATCAGCCATGGTTCGAAGGCCGAGTTCAAAATTTCCGATCTGGCAGTGGTTTTCTGCCTGTTCATCGGGGTAGAACATTTTCCCGGTGACCGACCGGGCATTTACCAGGGCCTTCAGCTGCATCCCATGCATTTTCCGGGGGATAAAATGATCGTGGCTGCCCGAAAGGATCAAAACGTCCTGTTTCACCTGGTCTGCCCTTATGTTCTCTGTGTTCAGCTGAAGATAAAGATCCAGGGCTTCCAGGGCTTTTGTCTTTTGGGTGATGAATTTCAGCTGGTCAACCATCCAGCCTTGAACCCCCTCCCTGTTGCTGAATTTCCATTCCGCCATTCGGTTCATCATTCCCGGCCAGCGGGTCATGGACCAGAGGTGTATTTTCCGGAGAAAGCCCGGCATGCTTTTCATATAATCTATGGCATGCCCGTTGGCGATGACGCGTTTTACCCGTTCCTCGAAGGAAGCCGCCCGCAGGCAGAACCAGCCTCCCATGGAAAGGCCGATGAGGGTCACGTCTTCAAGGCCAAAGTGATCGAGGATCGCCCGGACTGGTTTTTCCCAGGCAATGGTGATGGGAAGGCCATGTTTTCTCAGGCTGGCACCCTGCCCCGGCCCTTCAAATCCTATGACTTCATAGCCCCGGGAGGCAAAATACCACATCATTGAATAGAACTCTTCAATCAGCGAATCAAAGCCCCCATGAATCACAAGGGTTCCTTTCCTATCGCCCTTGGGATTGATCCTGAGGGCAGAGAGCAAAGCATTTTCATAGGGGATCAGGTGGCGCTGATAGTCATCGCCTTCAAAGGCCTGGTCAAATAATGAAATGAATGTTTCGTAGAGTCCGGATTTTAACGCATCTTTCCATTTCAGGTAAAATTCTGCCGCCCGGTAATAAAAGGCAGCATTCATAAGCCTACCCTCCTTTTCGGCCGTCGTGGCCAGTTTCAGCATCTCTGCCGTCCAGTCACTGAAGGAATGAATCCTTTTCCCAACATCCCAAAGGTCTTCCCTCCGGGCATACCCGAATGAATATGGACGATTCAGCTGAAAATTATACAACTGCTTTTTGTGAAAGGCCTCATAGCCTACAGGAAAGATAAATGCCTGTTTTCCCCATTTTTCCATGGTTGTCCGGATTTTTTGGGAGTGTGGTTTTCACCTTTTGCCTGTTAAACTTGGCTGTGAATGCGAATAGAAAAATCTGCATTCAAAAAATGAGCGATTTGAACCCCAGCCGGTTCCGGAAATTTAAGAAAAAAATGAACAGGGTACTCAAAATAACCGATCAAAAATAGATGCGACCGGTTTTTTGGCTTTTTTGATTTCAACTGGGGGCTTTCAGGTTAAGATCTCAAGGGGTGAATGTTTCTTTTTATCATACCAGGCTTTTCCAACCCCTGGTTTATTCGTACATCTCCCCGGGATTGGTATCGCAGATTTCCACGATCAGTTCAGCAACGGCCGCAGTCAGGTCCAGGAAATGCTTCTCCCCCTTTTCCCGGGTGGCAGGCCTTGGGTTTCCGACCCCCGTGTCTTCCGTCACCAGGGGCCATTTCCGCTCGGTCCAGGCCCATCCTTCCCGGAAGGCCCGGATCCGGTTCTGTTTTTCCCTGCCCTCACCCCAGTCCTCTTTGGGCAAAACCAGGTCGGGGCGAAGGTACAGCATGAGGCTGGTTTCCATTTCCCCGGCGTGGTCGCCCGCCTGTTCATAATATTTTTCCTTTCCCGGTATCTGGTACCAGTTGGCCAGGCTGAGAAACATGCCGGGGTATCTCAACCCGAGCTCCCGCAGGATGGGTTTAAAGTCATTGCCCCCGTGACTGTTGAGGATCAGTAATTTAAGAATTCCCTGGTGATGCAGGCCATCGACGATATCGGATAAAATGGCCATCAGGGTGCTGGGATTAAGGCTGATGTCCAGGTAAATGTCGCGCTGCCCTGTATTGACGCCAAAGGGCAGGGTAGGCAGGACAATGACCCTGGCACCTTTTTCCCAGGCAAGCCTGGCAGCCTCCGCGGCGATCCGCTCCGACTCAATATTATCGGTTGAATAGGGCAAATGATAATTATGAGCCTCCGTAGCCCCCCAGGGTAAAATGGCTAGTTCAAAACTTTGATTTTTCAGGGCATGCCAGTTAGTTTCTGCCAGAATATACGGTTGGGTTCCAGGCATTTTTCCTTTTTCCCAAGCTAAACCGTCTTTAGGATTATGAATACGTTCTTTTTTCCTCATTTCATTTTTATCTTTCAAAAACCAATTTCAATTGTATGGATTTAGAAAACCAACTCTCTATGAATGAGATTAAGGATTCTGCTCAACAGGGTGGCAATAACCTGGGTTTTTTCTGTCACCCTGATTCACATTAGGTTTACCCTAAAAATAAGGACATCAAAAAGCGAAGGGTTTAGTTGTAGACCAGTGTCACAGCCATTCTTTCCCAAAATTTTGGGGAGTAAACAAAGATATCATCCGAAGTATAGGGTATATTATCCTGGCCAGCATAAATTTGAATCAGGTCGATGGTGTTAAAGCTCATGGTTGCCTGAATGGACCTGATCTCTCCTTCTGGTATGCTGGTTATCGTAATGGGATTATGCTGATGGCTCCTAATAATATATCCGGTCTGCCCCAATGGGTTATCATTCGTTCTGATATCCGGTATATCATTATGAAAAACAAAAGTGGAATCGGTATTTCCAAATGCATAACAAAAAGTCAGGTTGCCATAATTACCATTAGAACCAGTCCAGTTTGGAATGAAAATCGGGGCTACAAAATCTTGATAACCTGCTTTTACAAATCGGCCAATTTTTTCTGCACCTATAGAAAAGCCATCAAAACTGCCCACGCCTGTACCATCAAAATTTAAAAATTGTAACATATTCCCATAAAAATTTTCATACTGTTCAGGTAACTCAAGTTCCTGGTAAAAGAAAATGGGAATGACAAGGAAGTAAATAAGATCGGTCGTTTTGCGTACGTTAACTTCTTCTGGCACAAAGCTTACAGTGCTGCCATTGCTGAAATCAGCCAAGCGTTGGGGATTTGCAATCTCTGAATGATTCTCAAAAAGATCAATATTAAATTCATCCCCGGGATATTGATCTTCGTGCCAATTGGTGAAACGTAAATGTAAAAACTTACCGACAAACCGGCTTGGGGTAATGCTTGTGATGTAATCTCCAAATTGCGAATACTGGTCGCTCGTTAAATCATCAGAATAAGTTTTTAATTCAGCATTCAAAGGGTTTGAAAGCTCGTAAGTCATAGTGCAGCCCAGTTTTCCTCCCTCTTTTTTACAACCAGAGAAGATGGATAGAAAGGCAAAAAGAAAGATTATCCTTTTCATAATTTCCTGTTTTTAATTTACTGGAGTGATTTATGGATTCTCAAAAGTACGATTGCAATGGTCAGAAACAAGGGAAAGCCTTCTAAATTGCTGGCCGAAGAGAGGCTTATTGGCTGCATCAAAGCAAAGTGAGCCTCTTCCAAAGATAAATAACTCTGTCAATTATTTTACCTGATATTTAATGCTATTAAATTTTTTTTGAAACATTGGGGCATCTGCTGAGGTGCTCTTTATTTCTCCGAGATCACCTCAAGATCCAATACAGGTAATACTTCCTTCCAGCCTAATCTATGTTCGGTATCTGGAAGAATTATATCGTTTTATAAAAACATATTTAAAAAAATTGTTAAGACCTGGTTATGATGCACAACAACGGCCAAACCAAGACCCAAATAAGGCTAAACCAAGGGGGAAATCACTATGCTTTCAGCGTGCCATATCCTCCATCCACATGAATGATCTGCCCGGTGATCCATGAGGCTTTTTCGGAGAGCAGGAATGCGGCGGTTTCGGCCATGTCTTCCGGTTTGCCGAAACGTTTGAGCGGATGCCGCTGGGCAGCTGCTTCCTGCTTGGCTTCTCCTTCGAGCAGGCGGGCTGCAAGGGGGGTGTCGGTCAGTGATGGGGCAATGGCATTGAAGCGGATGCCCGGCGCAAATTCAGCGGCCAGCGAACGGGTCAGACCTTCTACCGCACCCTTGGCAGCAGCGATGGAGGCGTGAAACGGAAGGCCCGTCTGCACAGCAACGGTCGAAAACAGCACTACCGAGGAATGCCCTGCCTTCTGCAGGGGCTTCAGGGCCTCCTTGATGACGATCACTGCCCCCGACAAATTGATGCGGAATTCCTCCTCAAAATCGGCTGGTTTGATGGCCTTAAAGGACCTCAAATTGATGCTGCCCGGACAATAGGCCAGTCCGTGCAGGACCTCGGGCAGAAAGCCGCTGAGATCAGTTAACGGATCAAGAATATCACCCTGGAGGTGGATTGCACCTTCAGGCAGGACTTCAGCTCCCTTGCGCGATACGATATACAGCTGGTGTCCTTCTCTGACAAGGGTGTTGGCAATGGCGGCACCAATGCCTGAGGTGCCGCCAATAATGAGGTAGTTTTTCGACTCCATGTTTAACTTGTTTTAATAAAAGTTAAACAAGTTTGTGGGGGGATTGTTTCCTGGCGTTTCTTTTTGTTCAAAAAAGCTTTAAAAACCTTACCAGGAAAAACTACCATCATTGAATGACGAACCATCCAAACCTGCTTTTTAGGAAAGATAACATAGCTTATTTCTGGCGGTTCAGAATGACCAGTGCAGCAATCACTCCGGGAACCCATCCTGCAAGGGTCAGCAGGAATACGATGAGCACGGAACCACAACCCTGATCGATCACCGCCAGGGGTGGAAACAAAATGGCAAAAAGGACTCTCAGGAAAGACAT
>JAZBOS010000015.1 GCA_036351255.1 Bacteroides sp. | reverse complement strand
TTCCATCAGGTCTTCGGGCTGATAGCCTGCGGCTTCCAAACAGGTGGGACAAACATAAACGCCCACGTTTTTCTCAAGTAAAGCCTTAATATAGGTGTGAGCCGATTCAAAATTGGCGTGGCTCAGGTCGCGGGCGTCCTTTACCAGCAGCTTCACGGCCTCGATATCCATATACACCAGCACGTCCTTGTCTTCGGCCATCAGGGTGGCCATCTTCAGGGGCATCAGCGCCCGGTGCGGATCATCATAGCCCGCCGAGATGTGGATGAACACCCCGTCGGTGGCGGGCTTATCCATAACAATCTGTTTTTCAATTTCCTCTACAATGGTCTCTTTGGGCTGTTGGGTGCAGGCGCTTAACAGGAACGCCAGTAGGGCCATCAGGGCAATGTTTTTCATAAGTTTGGTTTTTTTGGTGAATGAATGGAAACAATTGTGTTTATTTACTCATTGATTCAATTTTCAAACTAAAGGAGCGCTTATTTTCTTCCGAAAAAAAGGTTCATTGTGAGTAGGAAAAACCTTTTGCAATTTAATAAATTTTAATGGAAAAGATATTTAAAACAATATCTAAGGTATTAAAGCTAATAAAATAGTTTTGGCCGGTTGAGGGAATTAAAGAACCCATCTTGGTTTACATTGTGGACAATTCTTTAAAGGTAACAGCAATATTTTGGTAATTTTACCGCTGAAACTACTATCAAAAATTTCTGTTTACCACCATGATAAAAAAGGTATTGTTCTATTTGTTTTTGCTTGGAGGCTTGTTTCTATTTATCCCCTCTTCAGGTTTTGCCTCCGATCGTCGCTTGTTAACCCTTGAGGATGTGATAGGCATTGCCCGCGAGCAATCGCCCGATGCCCTTTCCGCGCGTCACCGCTATCGTGGTAGTTACTGGCAATACCGTAGCTTCAGGGCCGGCTACCTGCCCAACCTGAGCCTGGAGGCCACCATCCCTAACCTGAACCGTACCATCTCGCCCGTGACCCTGCCCGATGGAACGGATGTATTCGTCAGGCGCAGCCTGGCTACTTCTTCGGGGACTTTGTCACTGAGCCAAACGGTAGGGCTCACCGGCGGACAGTTATTTGTCAACTCAGGCTTGCAGCGGATCGACCTGATACGCGACGATGGAAACACGGTATCCTTTCTTTCTACCCCGATCAATATTGGTTTCCGGCAACCCATCTTCGGGTTCAACCGCTTTAAATGGGAACGGCAAATTGAACCCCTGCGCTATGAGGAAGCAAAAAAGCAATATGTGGAAAGCCTGGAGAACATCTCTGTAAGGGCGACGCAATACTTTTTCGACCTTTTGCTGGCCCAGATCAATATGGAGATCAATAAAATAAACCTCGAGAGCAACGACACCCTTTACCGCATTGCCCAGGGGCGCTTTTCGCTGGGGCGCATTGCCGAAAACGAACTGCTGCAAATGGAGCTGAACGTGCTGAACTCGGAAGCTACCCTTGAGCAGTCGCGCATCGATTATGAGGGGGCATTGTTTCGCTTCCGTTCATACCTGGGTTTTGATGGCAGTGAATCCCCTGAGCTGATCCCTCCGGAAGACATCCCCGAATTGCAGATCGATGTCTACGCCGCCCTTGATGAAGCCCGCAAGAACCGGGCAGACATCATAGAACAGCAACGCCTCTTGATAGAAGCTGAAAGCCAGGTGAGCCAGGCCAGGGCTAACAGCCGCTTTAATGCCGACCTCTTTGCCGTGTATGGCCTGACCCAGACTTCTGAGGATTTCGCCGGGGTGTATCGCGACCCCCTGGATCAGCAGCAACTGGCCCTGGGGATTTCCATCCCCATCCTCGACTGGGGCGTTTCGAAAGGACGCGTAAGGATGGCTGAGTCTAATCGCGAACTGGTGACCACCACCGTGAATCAAACCCTGGTAGATTTTGAACAGGAAGTCCTGCTGCGCGTGATGGAGTTCAATATGCTGAAAAGCCAGCTGGAGATCGCCCAAAAAGCCGATATCATTGCCGAGAAACGCTATGCCGTTTCAAAGGAACGATTTCTGATTGGCCGCATCGACATCATTGAACTCAACCTGGCCCTGGAAGAGAAAGACCGCTCGAAGCAGCGTTACCTCGCCGCCCTGCGCACCTACTGGAGGGGCTTTTACGAAATGCGCCGCCTCACCCTATACGACTTCCTGAACGACCAGCCGCTGGAGGTCGACTACGAAAATATTTAGGGGTTAGGGGTTTGGAGTTAGGGGTTCAATGTTTCAGGTTTAAAGTTCAAGGTTTAACCCTACAAGCCACGTAGGACGATAGTTTGTTTGATACGCCAAAAATTTCCCCGTCGGGAATTTGCCAGCCCTTCCTGAAATGTTTTTTTGTTTGGATATATTTCTGGAAATTTTCTTTAGTAGAATATTTAAAAAACACTGCGAATAGGAGGCTGTTTTTAATATTTAAACTATTTTTGAGGATAAAAGAAACCAAATCCATCACCCGCCGTGTTTCAGATCCCAACGCATATTCACCCACCCGGACACGAGTTCTTTTCTAACCGTGACCATTATCTAAAACTGCTGGAAGCCCATCGGGGCATTATGCACCGTGTGTTGCAGGGTGGCCCTGGCAGTGCTGTTGAAAAACACCGCTCAAGGGGCAAACTGCTGGCCCGTGAGCGCGTCGATCTGCTCATTGACCCCAATACCCCTTTCCTCGAATTGTCGCCCCTGGCGGCTTACGGGCAATACAAGGATGGCTTCCCCTCGGCAGGTGTCATCACCGGTATCGGGGTGATACAGGGCAGGGAAGCCGTGATCGTGGCCAACGATGCCACCGTAAAGGGGGGGACCTATATCAAGGAAACCATCCGCAAGCATATCCGCGCCCAGGAGATTGCCCTGCAAAACAACCTGCCTTGTGTGTATATGGTTGATTCGGGAGGGGTGTTCCTGCCTGAACAGGCAGAGGTGTTCCCCGACCGTGATGACTTTGGCAGGATATTCTATAACCAGGCCAAACTTTCGGCACAGGGCTGCCCTCAGGTGGCCTTGGTGATGGGTTCTTGTACGGCAGGTGGTGCGTATGTGCCTGCCATGAGCGATGAGACCGTGATCGTGCGCAACCAGGGCACCATCTTTATCGGCGGCCCGCCCCTGGTAAAAGCTGCTACGGGTGAGATCGTCACCCCGGAAGAACTGGGCGGGGCAGAGGTGCATACCACCAAATCAGGTGTGGCCGATCACCTGGCCGAGAACGACCAGCACGCCATCGCCATTTGCCGAAGCATCTTCGAGACCTTCCAGCCCGCCGAAAAACAGCTGCTGGAAGTAAAGACCCCCGAACCCCCATTGCATGACCCCGAGGAGCTATACGGCATTATCCAGTCAGACCCCAAGAAACAAACCGACCCTTACGAGATCATTGCCCGCCTGGTGGACGGCAGCCGCTTCCACGAATTCAAGGCGCGTTATGCCACAACGCTGGTGACGGGTTTTGCACACATCATGGGTTATCCTGTCGGCATTATTGCCAATAATGGCGTGCTTTTTGCTGAGTCTTCCCTGAAGGGAACCCACTTTATTGAGCTCTGCAACTTCCGCAAGATCCCCATCCTCTTCTTGCAGAACATCACCGGCTTTATGGTGGGCAAGACCTATGAGACCTCTGGTTTGGCGCGCGACGGGGCTAAACTTGTGCACGCCGTGGCCAATGCCAATGTACCTAAGATTACCATCATCACCGGGGGCTCCTATGGCGCAGGAAACTATGCCATGGCTGGTCGGGCCTATGACCCGCACTTCCTGTTTATGTGGCCCGGCTCTCGCATTTCAGTGATGGGTGGGCAGCAGGCAGCCAATGTGCTGGCCCAGGTCAAGATCGATCAGATGGAAGCCGCCGGGAAAAAGGTGGATGAAGCCGAAATAGAAGCCATGAAAGCCGAAATCCTCGCTAAATACGAAAAAGAAGGTTCAGCATATTACAGTACTTCGCGCCTGTGGGACGACGGCATCATTGAGCCCCTGCAGACCCGGCAGGTGGTGGCCATGGCCATCGCCGTTTCACTGAATAAAAAATATGACGAGCCCAGAAGTGGGGTGTACCGGATGTAAATTTGAATGCAATGAAACGGTTTGAGACCATAGCGGTTGATGTAAAGGATTTTATCTGCACGCTTTGGCTTGCCAGGCCGGATAAGCGCAATGCGATCAGCAGGCAGATGGCCGCTGAACTAACAGATTTTTTTAAAGAAGCGGAAGAAAACCCCGCCATCCGGGTGGTGATCCTCAGGGGGCAGGGCGATTATTTCTGTGCCGGAGGTGACCTGCGCTGGATGAGCCAGGGAAATGACCTTCAGCCACAGGACCGTTCGGGATGGGTGCTGGCGAACCTCTACCGGTCGCTCTACCATTTTCCTAAACCCCTGATTGCCCTGGTGCACGGAGCTGCTATGGGTGGAGCATTGGGCTTGATAGCCTGTGCCGATTTTGTGCTGGCCGAAGATAAAGCCATCTTTTCGTTCAGCGAGGTAAAACTTGGGCTGGTACCTGCCACAATCTCCCCTTTTGTGATCAGGAGGATTGGGGAGAACAATGCAAAGCAGCTGATGCTTTCAGGAAAAAAAGTTAAAGCGCAGGAAGCAATACAATACTGCCTGGTGGATTTTCAAGGGGAGATGAAGCAAATGGAACAACAAGCCCTTGAACTGGCAGTCAGGATGGCAGCCAATGCTCCCGAAGCAATGAAGGCCTGTAAAAGGCTGATTCAGCAAGTAGCAGGCAAAGAAATTGATGAATCATTGAGTCATTATACGGCCAAATTGTTAACCTCCCTGCAGGAAAGTGAGGAAGCAAAGGAAGGGATGCAGGCCTTCCTGGAAAAACGTGAACCGGTATGGCCGGAAAAGCCAAACAAATGATATGAAGCGAACCATTACAAAAGTATTGGTGGCCAATCGCGGCGAGATTGCCATCCGCATTTTCCGGACCCTTCGTGAGATGGGTATCCGCAGCGTAGCCATTTTCTCGGGCGATGATGCGGATGCACTGCACGTCGCCGCCGCTGATGAGAGCTACCTGATTCACGGCAGCAGTCTGGCTGACAACTACCTGAACCAGCAGCGCATCATCCAGGTTGCCAAACAGGCAGGCGCTGATGCCATTCATCCGGGCTATGGCTTTTTGTCCGAGTCGCATACCTTCTCAGGGGCGGTTCGTCAGGCTGGCCTCATCTTCATCGGGCCGGGAGACGAAGCCATTCGTCTGATGGGCAATAAGGTGGAAGCCCGCACCAGGGTGGCAAAGCTCGGGGTGCCCCTCATCGAGGGTGCTACCGGCAATCCGGATGAACTGGAGAAGCTGGCTGAAAAGATCGGCTTTCCCATTCTTGTCAAGGCTGCCGCAGGAGGCGGGGGCAAGGGGATGCGCATTGCAGGAAACCCGAATGAGCTCAGGGAAATGCTGGAGACCGCTCAGCGGGAAGCCTTCAACTAT
This sequence comes from Bacteroides sp., assembly GCA_036351255.1. Lineage (NCBI taxonomy): Bacteria > Pseudomonadati > Bacteroidota > Bacteroidia > Bacteroidales > Bacteroidaceae > Bacteroides > Bacteroides sp. Next base: position 5,718 of record JAZBOS010000015.1, on the reverse strand, counting down.
TTTGGCAATGGTGAGGTTTACATTGAGAAATACCTGGCCAGCCCCCACCACATTGAAGTGCAGCTTATGGCTGACGAACACGGGAGGGTGGTTACGCTTTTTGAACGCGAATGCAGTCTGCAGCGCCGCTATCAAAAGATCATTGAAGAGGCACCCAGCCCCAATGTAGGCCCCAAACTGCGCCAAAAGCTCATGCGGGATGCCAGGATCATTGCCGAAGACATCGGGTATGTTAACGCGGGCACCATTGAGTTCCTTGTTTCAGGCGACCATCATTATTTCCTGGAAATGAATACCCGCATCCAGGTGGAACATCCGGTGACAGAAATGATCACTGGCATAGATATTGTGAGAGAACAAGTGAATATTGCCCGTGGAGAACCCCTTTCATTCTCTCAGGATGAGATCAGGATCAATGGGCACGCCGTAGAAGCCAGGGTATATGCCGAGGACCCCAAAAAGGAGTTTTTGCCTTCACCCGGGAAAATTGTTTTTTACAAAACGCCTAAAGATCAGGATCTTCGTATTGATGGCTCGATGAGTAACGGCGCTGAGGTCAGCAGCCAGTTCGACCCCATGATCAGCAAGGTAATCAGTCACGCGCCTTCTCGCGAGGAGGCCCGCAGTAAGTTGCTCAATGGTTTGAAGGCTTACCTCATTCACGGCATCAAGACCAACATTCCCTTCCTTGTCGCCCTTTTGCAGTCGGAGGCATTTATGGATGGTAGTGCCGATACCAACTTTTGCAAGCAGTTTCTCCAGGATGGCTTTTTGTCGGAACTTGAAGAAATTCCAGATCCCGATTTGTTTACGGCTGCCTTTGTTTTTGCCGGAAGGTCCAGGAGGGTTAAGGGTGAAGCCATCTGGAACCAGCTGGGCCACTGGCGCCTGTGTATGCGCACCGGGCTCATCATCAACGGGAAAAATTTCAACCGAAGCATCCATACCATCGGTCCTGAGCAGATTTATATGGAACCCAGCGAAAAAAAGGTGATCTACCACCTGCTCAGGAAAACGGATCATGAAATGCATATCGACGCTTCGGGTGTCATCAGGAAATTATTTTTTACCCTGATGAATGACGGCTCTGTTCTGATCCAGCAAAACGGGCGCACCTTTTTGGTGCAGCACGCCATGCACCTCAACCGCGAAAGCCTGAAACGCATCAATAACAATCCCGTGCTCGAAGGCACCTATGGGGTCCATGCCCCCATGTTTGGCAAGGTGATCCAGGTGATTGTAAAACCCGATGATATTGTGAATAAGGGCGATACCCTGGTGATCCTTGAATCCATGAAAATGGAAAACAGGGTGGTGGCCATGGGCAAAGGAAGGGTTCAGAAAATTGAAGTACATTCCGGGCAGTTGGTGCAGGATAACCAGGTTCTTGTTGTCTTGTCTAATGTAATATAGAAAAAGTTTAACAAAAATTTGTTTTTCAGAAAACCATTTTTAAAAAATATTGTTATAGAATCATAACAAAACAAAACTCATGATTACACACCCACTATTGACTGACGCGCACCATGCCCTGAGGCAAAGGATTCGCGAATTTGCTGAGAAAGAGATTCGTCCGGTGGCAGCGCAACTGGATGAGACCGAAGAGTTCTCCATTGAACTAACGGCCAAAATGGGAGATGCCGGGTTGTTTGGCATCCAGGTTCCCAAAGAACTGGGCGGGCAAGGACTGGATACCCTTTCCTATATTATTATCGTGGAGGAACTGGCAAGGGTCGACAGCTCGCAGGCCGCTACCATTGCTGCCATCAATTCTCTGGCCATAGCGCCCCTGATGAAGTATGGCACGCCCGAACAGATTCAGAAATATGTCCCGCAACTTTGCACAGGCCGGATGACCTGGGCTTTCGGACTGACGGAAGAACACGCAGGATCGGATGCCATGGGCTCGCAAACCAACGCAAAACTGGTGGATGGACAATGGGTCATCAATGGCGAGAAAAGGCACATTACCAATGCTTCCAGCGAGATTTCGGGTGGCGTTATTGTACAGGCCGTAACCGGCGAGGAAAATGGTCGCAAAAAACTCTCCGCTATCATTGTTGAAAAAGACACCCCGGGATTTACCCGCAAGAGATCGTTTGGAAAACTGATGTGGCGGGCCTCCGATACAGGCAGGTTGTACTTTGATAATGTCAAGGTGCCCGCATCAAATTTGTTGGGAGAAGTAGGTCAGGGAGGCCGGATCATGCTCAATGCCCTCGATGGGGGACGCCTCTCAGTGGCTGCCATCGGCCTTGGGCTGGCACAGGGTGCTTTTGAAGCTGCACTCTCACATTCCAAGAAAAGGGTGCAGTTTGGGCAACCCATTCATAAGTTCCAGGCCGTTTCCTTCAAACTGGCCGACATGGACATGAAGATTGAACTGGCGCGCAACACCCTGTACAACGCCTGCTGGAAAAAGGACAACAATATGCAATTTGCCCGCGAATCAGCTATCTCAAAATTATACACCTCAGAGATCGCCCGTGAGATAGCAGACGAGTCACTCCAGATTCACGGTGCCGCTGGGGTATTCAAGCCCCATGAAGTGGAACGGTTTTATCGTGACCAGCGTTTGCTGCAGATAGGAGAAGGTACTTCAGAAATCCTGCGTATGGTAATAGCCCGTTACAACGGGGTATAAAACCCGCCCGTATGGAGAACCGCAAAAAAGACCATATCAACCTCGCGTTCGAATCGCAGATCCCGGCCAGGGACATTGACCAGCGGTTTTATTATGAGCCCATGCTCAGCGCCCATCCGGTAAATGCCATTCCTGAAACGGATTTCCTGGGCAAGCGGATGAAGCTGCCGGTATGGGTCTCCAGCATGACGGGAGGCACCAAAATGGCTGGCATCATCAACCGGAACCTGGCAAGGGCCAGCAGAGAGTTTGGCATGGGGATGGGTCTGGGGTCCTGCCGAATCCTGCTCGATGATGATAGATATTTCCCCGATTTTGATATGCGCGAGATCATTGGCCCTGAACAACCGCTCTGGGCTAACCTGGGCATCAATCAGTTGGAGGACATGTTGCGTGACAAGCAAGTGGACCGCATCATTGAGTTGGTGGAAAAACTGCGTGCCGATGGTCTTTTTATACACGTCAATCCATTTCAGGAATGGTTTCAGCCTGAGGGCGACCGCCTGAAAAAACCACCAGTTGAATCCATAAAGGCCCTTCTCGAGCAAGTCGGGTTTCCGGTCATCGTCAAGGAAGTGGGGCAGGGGATGGGATATGAGAGCTTGCGCCAGTTGCTTAGCCTTCCTCTCGGTGGAATAGAATTCGCCGCCTTTGGTGGTACCAACTTCGCTAAGGTTGAACTCCTGCGTACCCAGCCAGTGGAACAGGAAATGTTTGAGCCCCTTACCCGCATCGGCCACGATGCCTTGCAAATGGTCAATATGGTTAACCATATCGTGGAAAACGAACCCGGGAATGTCAACGTCAGACAACTGATCATTTCAGGCGGGGTGCGTTCATACCTCGATGGGTATTACCTGGTCCATAAATCAAAAGTACCGGCGGTCTATGGTCAGGCTTCATCGTTCCTGAAGTATGCCCGTGATGATTACGAAACCTTGCGGCAGTTCATTCAATACCAGGTCAAGGGTCTGCAAATTGCTTATGCCTATTTGCGGGTGAAGTAACGATTTGACGCTGGCTTAGGTTTAAGAGCACTAGTTTTTTGTAGTTCTTTGTCTAAATTTCTGTAGAATTATTTTATCCGGATGCTTCCCTTCAGAAATATTTCTTTTTAAAAGGGCTTGGGTGGATTGTTTGCATAAGGAATGAATTTGTTAATATTGCAAATGCTAAGTGGGGAAAATTGGATAAAAAAACCTGGAAATTAGTTGATTGTTTTTTGACCTTTGTTCCCCGAGAAATCATTTCCCAGCTATGGTACAGAAATCCCTGATCAAAGGCTTCTCGAAGCTCAATCCCGATGAAAAACGGAAGGTGGTCGCTAGCCTTTTTGAAGACCCTTCAGGAGTTGACAAGACCCTGAGCTCGTTTTTTCACCCCGACGCAGCGGTGCAGCAGGTACTTTCTGAGTTGAGTGAGAACACCCTTTCTAATTATCCCTTGCCATACAATGTGGCCCCCAACTTCATCATCAACGGACGGCCATTCCTTGTTCCAATGGTCATCGAAGAAAGTTCAGTGGTAGCCGCCGCTTCATCAGCCGCGCGTTTTTGGGCCGACAGGGGCGGGTTCACTGCCAGGGTGATCGATACCCAAAAGGTTGGACAGGTCCATTTTCTTTTTAAGGGCGATCACCATAGGTTCGAAACCGCTTTTCCTGAGATGGAGACCTTCCTCATGGAAAGGGTTGAGCCCATTGCCAGAAATATGGTAAAACGCGGAGGAGGCATCCTCGGGATGGAACTTCGTAATAAGACCCGGGAGATCGACAACTTTTTTCAATTGCATCTGACCTTTGAAACCGTGGATGCCATGGGGGCCAATTTCATCAATTCCGTCCTTGAAGAATGCGCCCGTGGCTTAAGTGATTATTTCGTTCAAACTCCTGGGTTCTCTCCTTCAGAATACGAACCGCTAATGTCAATCCTTTCCAATCATACGCCTGAATGCCTGGTGGAGGTTAAGGTCGCCTGTCCCGTTGCCGGGCTTTCGAACATTGCACCGGGAACTACTGCAGAGGATTTCGCCCGCAGGTTTGTCCTTGCGGTCAGGATTGCCGAACAGGATATCCACAGGGCCGCCACCCACAACAAAGGCATTATGAACGGGGTGGATGCAGTAATCCTGGCGACCGGAAACGACTTCCGTGCCATTGAGGCCGCGGCCCACGCCTATGCCGCCAAAGATGGCAGATATGCCTCCTTGAGTCACGCAAAAGTTGAGAACGGGCAGTTCGAATTCAGTCTCACGATGCCTATGGCTTTGGGCACCACAGGCGGGTTGACCCGACTGCATCCTCTGGCCGCTTTATCGCTTGAGATGCTTGGGAAACCAAATGCAAGGGAGCTGATGATGATTGCTGCTGCAGCCGGACTGGCCAATAATTTCGCTGCTGTGCGTTCTCTTACTACAACGGGCATCCAGGCTGGGCATATGCGTATGCACTTGCCCAATATCCTGACCCAGCTTGGGGCAACCCCCGCAGAAAGGAATAAAACGGCCATTTTCTTTAAAGACCAGACGATTTCTTTTCAAAAGGTGGAGGCCTACCTGAAAAGCCTCAGGAATCAGGACGGATAATACCGCTGTTCTATTTTACGTTGAAATCATAAACCCATCGCCCCATGAATCCCCAGCGCTTTTTTTCCAATGGTAAGCTTATGATCACGGGCGAATACCTGGCGCTGGCGGGATCCCTGGTTTTGGCCATACCTGTGCGCTTTGGACAGGATATGGAAGTGGAAACCCTGCCGGGCAAGGGGGATTTGGTCATTACCTGGATTGCACAGGAAAGGGGAAGGGAATGGTATAGGGATACCTTCATTGGAAGAACCTTTGAACCGGAAGAACAGGAAAATGAGGTCAGCAAAAACCTCCAGCGTTTGCTTAAGGTTGCTGGAGAAATGAACCCAGCCTTCCCGGGGCCGAATGCAGCATTCAGGATTACGACCAATACCGATTTTCCCCTTGAATGGGGGCTGGGCAGCAGTTCTACCTTGATTTCCAATCTTGCTTGGTGGGCTGGAATTGATCCCTTTGAATTGCTTTTTAACACTTCCGGAGGTTCCGGT
>JAZBOS010000014.1 GCA_036351255.1 Bacteroides sp. | reverse complement strand
GGACGAACGTAAATCTATTGTTGCTGAATTCAGTCAGGAAGGAAGAGAATCAGGGATTCACATCCAGCGTTACAAAGGTTTGGGTGAGATGAACGCTGAACAACTTTGGGTCACCACGATGAACCCTGAATTTCGGTTGCTGCGACAGGTCGATATCGAGAACGCCGCAGAAGCCAACCGCACCTTCTCCATGTTGATGGGTGATGAAGTTCCCCCGCGACGAGAATTTATCGAACGCAATGCCAAATACGCTAACATAGATGCGTAAACCCGCCATAGATTAAAAAACGCTCCGCCCCGCCAGTTATGGCAGGGCGGTTTTTTTCATAATTAAACTCTATCCCGGTTTTCGGGGTGCCTGGATTCGCAAAATATTAAAGGGAAGCCCCCGTTAAATAAAAAACACCTATTTTTCGCACCTGCTTTTGTTCTTTTAAATTTCAAGGCTATATGCGCAAAACAGCTTTTTTGCTTCTTTTCTTCTTTGGATGGCTTGCAGCCTCACAGGCTTTTGCCCAGAACCGAAATCAAACCCCTAACCTCCCACCAGACAGTCTTGACATTCAACCTTTACCCTTTACTCCTGGAATGGCTTCTGGCTATATTCAGAACCTGGTAGACAATGAAAAATTATGGAAAAATGATGACGACACCCTGCTCCTGTCACTGAAAAGACTTGTGGATCATTATAAAGAACCTTTTGACAGCCTCGAAAAACGACTCAATACCTATCCCTTTGACTCCGTCCGGATAAACCCCGGCTGGATTATTCATCACGACACAATCCCCATTCGCTGGCTTGCACCCACCACTTTCATTGTCGATACCATCCCCCTTGAAAAAGACCCTTATGTGACCTACACCACCCTTGTCATGACGATCATTGACTCTCTCTCCGTCAATAGTCTTAAGCTGATGCCAGAATTCCAACCACTCATCGACTCCCTGCTCCAGGTAAAGGACACCCTGACCCAAACGGTGATCGACACCCGTTACCTGGCATTAAAAAATGTACAGATTTACGAAATGGAGGACGATTTGATTACGCCTCCCATTCTTCCCCCAAGGAGTCGTAAAGGTGTCAAATTCCTTCCCGATTCAACCGGTATCGTTTTTACTGAATCCATAAGGGTTATTTTGGCCAATGAGGAATCTCCCTTCCACATCGTTCCTCATGAAAACCTCCCTGACTCCCTGGGCCTGGCTATTGAAACCCTCATCAATCATACCATCCAGCGCGATTCCATTCTTCTGCATGTCCAAAACATTGAAGGCCAGCAAACTCCTTTCTGGCTAAGCACGACCGCCAGGGACCCCTACCGTTACTGGGTGAAAAACTCGCGAAATGACTCCGTAACCGTATGGATGGCCAACCCTTCAAAGTACGACCTGACCGTCGTCCTCGAGGATGAGATCTATGTTGAACGACTAGAGAAAAGGACTGCCGATGATATGGTCATTCCCACGGCTAGACCTGAAAGAACCTTAGCCAGCCTTACTCCCATGAAGGAGATCCCCATTTACTGGGACTACAGCCTTGTCAATGCTTTCTCCATGAACCAGAACTTCCTCTCCAACTGGTCGCGCGGGGGCGAAAGTTCCCTTTCGGGCATGCTGGACATCACCGGCACCGTCAAATACACCAATAAGGAAAACAAAGATCAGTGGACCAACACCGGCCGCATCCGCTATGGCACCATCCGGACAAAGGAACGGGGATTCAGGACCAGTACCGATATGATCGAGCTCAACTCGCAGTACAACCGAAAACTCCGGGAAAAATTCGACTTCAGCGCCGTATTCTACGGGAAAACCCAGGTGGCTGAAGGCTATAAATCGCCTACCGATACTGTAGTAATCTCCAAATTTCTCAACCCCGGTACTTTTACCATCGGCATAGGTTTTGAATATGAGCCGATCAAGAAAACCCTGATCAACTTCTCCCCCCTTTCCTACAGGAATACCTTTGTGCTCGATACCATCCATATCAACCAAACCAATCACGGGATTGAGACAGGCCAACGGTCACGACAAGAAATGGGAGGACAAATCGTGATCAAAAACAGCATGACCCTGTTGGATGATTTAAATATCAACAACAATATCAGACTATTCTCCAGCTACCTTGAGAAACCTCGGAACATTGACGTGGACTGGGAAATGAGCCTCGAGAAACAAATCAGCTATCTGTTCTCCATCAGGCTGAATCTGCACCTGATTTATGATGATGATGTCCGTTTCCCGGTATTGAATGCTGCCGGAGAACCGGTCCTGCTGCCCGATGAGACACCCTATAAGGTTGCCAAGGCCCAGTTTAATCAGTTCTTGGGCCTGACTTTTTCTTTCAGGCTGTAGCAGGTTAGCGGCGATTGTTTTCAAGAGAATTTACCTTGTCGTTGATACGCAGTAAACGATAAAGCTCAAAAAGCCGGTTGCGGACTTCAGGGTCCTCTGGTTCTTTTTCGTATACTTTGTCGAGCCACTCCAGGGCGGCCTCCAGAGCTTCAGCCGACTTCTCCTTCTCACGCTGCACTAGATAAATGTTGGTCATATTAAGGGTGGCTTCTTCAATCTCCACACCGATGTTGTAGTAACAAGTGGCAATATTCAGGAATGCCATCAGATCTTCAGGATCAAGTTCAATGGCCTGCTCATAAGCGTCAATAGCCTGCTGATAATCCTCATCTTTCTGGTAAATCAATCCCTTGGTGTTATGAAACACGGCCTTATCAGGTGTACGTTCAAGAGCAGCATCGAGCACCCCGATGGCTTCTTTCGAAAGGTCCAGCCTGACCAGGAGGTCAGCCAGCACCAATACCAGGGTTTCCTCCTCTTCAAAGATATCAATACCCTCTTCAAGGACTTGCCTTGCAGTGAGGGTATCGCCGGCCGAAAGGCGGGAATCATACAAAAGATGGGTAACATTGGGTGAATGCTCAAGTTTGTGCAAACGTTCCAGATGCTGTGATGCCTTTCCCCAGTTCCCTCCTTCATAAGCTGCCAGGGCGGCATTGAAAACAAGACTTGTGTCTATCCCAGCTGAAAATTCAGCCAGATCACGGATGCAAAGGGCATGCTCAAAAGCCTTCAAAGATTCGGGGTAGTTCCCTGCCTTAAACTCCTTCTCTCCCAATTGCTGAAAATCATTGACCAGCAATACATAATGAGGTTTCAGTTGCTTCTCCAGCCTTCCCCTTTTATCCAGCTCAACGGCCCGCTCATAAGAATCAAACGCCACATACAATTGGTCGGGATAAAGCTCTGATAATTTCTTATCATTCTTTTTGATTCCTTCGCGGTAAGCCGTCTGGCTCAGTAATCCCCGGGCATACCATACCTTGGCCCATTCGGCTGACTCCTCGTTGTTGATCATTTCCTCGACAGCCCCTCTAGCCTCGTTGTATTTGCCTGTCTCGATCAGATGAAACACAGAAATGATCTGGCTCTTCTGTAAAGGCCTCAACAAAGCGCATCCTGAAAACCCCAGAACAAGAATAAGAAAAAAGCTGAGACGAAAAATTCTTTTCATAACATTCATTTGATTATCGCCCCCGCAGTCAAACCGGCCAAATACTTCCTGATCCGATGATACGCTGCCTGCAAGGCATCCTGTTTGCAAAGATAATCAGAAGCACTGAAATCTAACCATACTGTTGAAACGCAATTGAACCCAAACCCTCTTCTCTGTTGTCCATCCCGTATCGTCATCTTTTTCTGATTACAACCAGATTTTATCCAGCCTTTGACACAAAAAAATGAACTGCTGATTAAATATTCTTCTTACCAGGGAAGTCTGTTCAAATAATAACCATCAAGATGCACCTTTTTCTTCAATCTTTGGTTACAAGAAAAACTTCCAATTTCCATTCGGCGATTGAATAACCAGACCGCTAATTCTGCAAAACCAATCCGGATATTCTTTTTTATTAATAAAAGGATTTCACCGTTTTATGGTTTAATCAGGTCTGGATTTCACGGCTTTCCTGAACCACCGTGATTTAGATTCAGGTCGTCAAAAAAGGCAATCGGCCTGCCAGCAACTTCAAACCTCTTATTGAGGGCAATTAAGAAAAAATGAATCAATCATTTCATCTGGATCAAAAAGAAAAAGCACTAAAAAATTCAAAGAAGGAAAATAAATAGCATAAATG
>JAZBOS010000013.1 GCA_036351255.1 Bacteroides sp. | reverse complement strand
TAATGCGAACCTGGTCATCCTGTTTCCTTACGCTGCCTTCCAGGATGTAATTTACCCCAATGGCTTTGGCGATCTCCGGGGTAGACCATTCACTGTCGCGGAAACGGTCGGCCGTGGTGCGTGACACTACCCGCAATTCGCCGATACGGAATAACTGGTTGATAATTTCCTCATTGATCCCATCAGCAAAATACTGGTTGTTTGGATCGTCGCTGTAATTTTTAAAAGGCAATACGGCAATCGACTTTTCCTGGGTGCCCTGATGTACAGTCATTTTATTTTTCCGGGCAATTAAGATAATGGCAATGGAAAGGAGCAGCACTAGCAGACCCAAGGAGCCAGCCAACAGGTAGGGTTTACCAAGCGCTGAACAGCTAGAAAAAATGCTTTTCTCTTTTGGACAAAGGTTTACGCTCTTCGGGCCTTCCCCGGGCAAAGGAAGCGTGCCCTCGGCCATCCTTTTTTTCACCTCACCCGGGGGGAAACCAAAACACTGGGTAAAACATTTGCTGAAATAAGCAGGACTTCCAAAGCCTACTTTGAAGGCTACCTCGGCAGCCGTGGCATTGTTTTGTTGTAAGAGTTCCAGTGCTTTTCCCAGGCGAATTTCGCGGATGATCTGGCTGATATGCTTGCCTGTCATGGCCTGCACTTTCCGGTTTAGTGTCGACCAGCTCATCCCGAGGGACAATGCCAGTTCCCTGCCCCCGAAACGCTCGTCTTCCAGATGATTGAGGGTAATTAGTTTGATCCGTTCGATAAACTCCTTATCCGTATTTTCCCCTAAGGCCATGATGCTGAGATTCAGTGACCTTCTTCGTATAAAATATATGAAAAATAATCAAAAAAACAAGCGTAATGGTATTTGATTTACGAAACAGTTAAATATATCTTTTTTTTAAACCTTTCAGAGAGCCTCAAACCCTTTAAAATAAGCATTTGAACAGATTTCTAACGAATGGAAATATAATAAAAGCTTTTGCCATCCTGCCCCTGGAGTTCAAGGAAATTTTATATGGAAAGAATTCATTGTTTTCGGAAAAACCTTTCAGGTTTTGCCCGTGTATCTTTTATTTGCAGAGATACGATTTCATTGCAAATGGATAAAGGCTCTCATGAAAAAACTTGTTGGTGGCAGACATCGGTGAAGCTTGATTGTTTAGAGAGGCGATGCAAGGCGTCTCGGAAGGGCTCTTGATTTAAAAATGCAGGAATCCTTGTTGTGGTAAAGACGTATAATATTAAAAATATATATATATAAATATGATGTGCTACACCTCTAAGATTCCCCGTTTCAATTTTCCCAAAAACGGTCAACGTTATTCAGGCATTGAAATCTTAGCGTTTCTCCTGATGATCGCTTTTCCTGCTAGGCCCAGCAGTTTTGTCCCCTGAACACCGATTCAATTTATGTTATCAATAAATTAACCTTTGGGGATCAATTAGGATATGATGCAATTTAAGGAAGTATTTTTATAGGATGCAAATATTAAGAAAATTTGTTTGTTTGGTTTATTCCAGGAATCGGCCTGACTGTAAACATTTTCTAAGCCAGTGGTGATTTTTTCCTTTCATTATTTTTAATACTTGTCATTTTTTCGTAACTTTCTAAACGTATGTTTAACGCCCTGGATCTTAAAAATGATCTTATTTTCTTAGTCCTACCGGTTCCTTGTGGGAAAAGATGTTGCCCAGACATAACCAAACATAAAGAAAGGAGAAAGATGAAAAAGCTGAAAAGAAAGAAAAACCCCATCTTACCCTTGGTTCTGATCTTATTTCTTTCCTTGGGGCCATGGGAGTCCTTTGCCCAGGAAAAATTCATTATTGCAGGGAAAGGCACGGCAGCCTTCAAAAGACGGGAAAGGAGTAACATTGGAGATTTGCAGGAGCATATGCTTTCTTTGGCTGAGTCGGAGGGAGTAAGCCTGAGTACAGGAGAAACACCGTTTATGGATGGCGCATATTTTGACTCATTCGTGATCTCCGACCTGGTGAAATACAGTGGTCCCTTCCAGGGCTATTTCATGATCACGAAAAATGAGGATACCATTTTTGCCCGTTACGAAGGTCAACTTACCACCAGTCCTGATGAATCCGGCCAGCCTCAGACAAGCCTTTCCCTGACCTTCTCCTGGATCAAGGGTACTGGTTCTTACACCAACATTCAGGGGGGAGGTAGCATGATCGGTCATTACATTTCAAACATCATTTACACCTTTGAATGGCAAGGCGAATACTGGATACCAGATTAATTATCCACAAAAGGTCGCCTTCCTGAAATTTTTATTTCACCTTAAACGCTCCTTTGCTGGAGAAAAAGTGGGGCTGGTTTGCCAAGCTAATCAGTGGTGTTTTGGTTTGGATTGGCTTAATTGCCCAAAGCCTCCCGGTTGAAAATGCCTTGTTATCGATTCTTGGCGCCTTGGGTCTTGTTCTTTTTTCAGGCTCTCTTTTTTTCCTGTTTGGGCAGATTTTCAGCCAGGGGAAACAAGCCTAACAGCAATTAAACATTTTTTCAATCGCAAATAGCGCTCAAAATTTGGAAAATCATTAAGATATGAAAAAAAGTATTGACCCAAATTCATTGATCTGGTGGTTTTGGCTGCTAACTTTACTTTTTATTTTGGCGGCTTTAATGGGCTGGAATCCGGGCTATTACCTGGTAATGCTGATGAGCCTGGTGCAGGTATTTTACTTCTTTAGGAAGGAGAAAAACCTGATGGCTTTTCCCACTCAAATCAGGTTGGTTTACCTCCTCTTCACCCTGTCAGGTTTTTGGCCAGCAGGCAGGTTTTATTTTTTCCTAGTCTTATTTTTAGGAACCATGATGGTCACCTTTTTTGGGCGTTGCAGCATTGCCATGGTATTAAAAAGGATGCCCTGGAATAAAAATCGCGAAATCAGGCTCAATTGAGTTTTGGTAATTCAAAAACAGCATCTCTCATCCTTTCCTGATCTCAGGCTGGCCGTTGACTTTTAACTCAAAAACATCCTCCCTGTTATAATGCCCTGCAGGGTCGAAATCCATCCTGCTGCGCACCCCCTCATCCAGATCTACTTCCGCTTCCAGCAGGCCTTCCTCACCGTATAAGGGCCCCGCCAGGACTTTCCCAAGGGGAGAAACGATGATGCTGCCCCCCCTGCACAACACCTCGGGGCGGTCTTCTGCCAGATAAGGCTGCAGTTGTTCGGGGTAATCCTGTTTGGTGAAATACTGGTTGCAGCCCACAACATAACAACGGCCTTCCATGGCAATATGGATCATGGTGGCCGTCCAGCTGTCGCGTGCATCGGCTGTGGGGGCCAAGTATATCTCCACCCCTTTCTGATACATGGCCATCCTTGCCAGGGGCATGTAGTTCTCCCAGCAAATCAGCCCGCCCAGTTTCCCAAGCTCAGTGTCAAAGCTTACCAGCGAGGTTCCGTCTCCTTCTCCCCAGATCAGCCTTTCCGCGGCCGTGGGCTTCAGCTTGCGGTGCTTGCCCAAGAGGCTGCCATTGGGACCGAAAAACAGCAGGGTGCAATACAGGGTTTTTGTGGTTATATCCCTTTCCGTCACACCCATCACCAGGTACATTTTATACTTCTTAGCCAACTTAGCCAGCACTTTGGTTTCTTCACCCGGGACTTCCACACTGTTTTCCCAGTATTCCCTGAACTGCTCTCTCCCCGCTTCTGTGCGGCTGCCCACAACGGTTCCAAAACCTAGTCCTGCAGGATAGGCAGGAATAAAACTTTCAGGGAAAACCAGCAAACGAATGTTTTTTGAAGCGGCCTTTTCAATATAACCCACCGCCTTTTTAAGGGTTTTTGCCTTATTGAACAGGATCGGTGTGGCCTGGACACAAGCAATCTTATATTTTTTCATCAGAATGGATATTATGTAACGCGATACAATTCATTTCAAATTTACCAATTTATCCTAACTCCAATATTCACTCTTGCTTCATACGGATAACATCCCTTTTGCTAAATCATTGATGATTGACCTAAACAATAAAATCGAAAAATCGTTTTATTTATATCACTGTTTTTCAAGATATAAACCAAACGAATCAGATATGAAATCAATCCTATTTTCCTTTCTTTTGTTTTTTGCATTCAGCAACATGAACGCCCAGGATTTCGCCCTGCAGCAACTTGAAAACTCACCCAGGCATCAGGAATGGGTAGAAATACAATCGGGCGACCGGACTTTGCATGCTTTTGTGGTGTATCCAGAAGTGAGCACCTATTCCCTGGCAGTAGTTGTAATTCATGAAAACGCCGGGCTAACCAATTGGGTCAGAAGTTTTTCCGATCAGCTGGCTGGGAAAGGGTTTTTGGTCATTGCACCTGATTTACTCAGCAGTTTTGACGAAAACCACAAAAAAACCAGCGACTTTACAACAGGCGATGCCGCTCGAAATGCTATTTATCAGCTTAATCCGGATCAGGTTACCCAAGACCTTGAAGCTGCCCTGCAATACATTGCTAAAGACCCTTCATCAAATGGCAAAACTGCTATCATGGGATTTTGTTGGGGAGGCTCCGAAACTTTCCGGTTCGCAACCAATAACGATGAGGTTTTGGCCGGATTGGTATTCTACGGCAGTCCTCCAAAAAACTTCGTAGAAATTCAGAAGATCAATGCTCCGGTTTATGGGTTTTATGGAGGCAACGATCAGCGTATCAATGCAACGATTCCTGAAACAGAGAAATGGATGAAAGAAGCCGGGAAAACGTTTGATTATGTGATTTATCCCAGAGCAGGACATGGATATATGCGACAGGGTGACAGCCCTGCAGCCACCCCCGAAAATTTAAATGCAAAAAACCAGTCGTGGCAAAGAATTGTTGAAATTCTTGAGCGATTGTAATCTTTTGCTTTAAAGTCCAATTCAATGAATTGTTTTTTTGAGAAACAGTTTTTCTGCTGAAGGGTTTCCTTTTCTTTATCTTAGCAAATTGGAAATAATCATTCCTGCATTTGCCAGGAATCATCCCGGGAGAAGATTAATATGCTGCTTCATATAAAAAACTGGCTGAACCGTAACTTTCCGCAGAACTATGTAATCAGAAAGCCCTTAACAGGTGCCCTGATTATCTCGCTTGTATCGCTCATTTTTGTTTTGCTTTATCAGCCCCTTGGCGCTCATCCAGGCAAATTCCTTGGATTTGAGTTAACCATGCTGGCCTATGTGATGGCAGGTGGCCTGCTGGCATTCATTCTAGTAAAAGGGTTGAAAACCATTCCTTTTTTTTCTGATGAACAGGAATGGACTATTTTTAAGGAACTTTCAGCAATCATTTTGTTGCTTATCGGATTCGGTACAGCCATTTACTTTGCAGCTTTCATTATTGAAGAGCCCGCCGATCGCTGGAACTTTTCAACATTTTTCGATTCCCTTAAAAAAGCATCCCTGATTGCTATCATACCCCTGGGTTTCTTTTTCCTGATCAATGTGCGTTACTGGTTTGCTGCCGAGCAGCTTTGGTTTGCGTCAGCACCTGCAGAGGCAGAGGCAAAAGCGGAAGCTACTGAGAAAGAGATTTTAATCACATCCCAATTAAAGAAGGAAGAGCTGTGGCTTTTCCCAAGCGAATTCATCTGCGCAGAATCCGAAGGGAATTACGTAAAATTTTTCCTTTGGAAGAAAGGAAAAGTTCAAAAAGCGGTGATTCGCAATTCAATCACCAATATCGAGGATCAATTCGCGAAAATTCCATACATCGTCAGAACCCACAGGGCATTTATTGTGAACCTGAAAAAGGTCACATCAAGGAAAGGGAATGCGCTTGGCTATGACCTGAAACTTACGGGGATTGAAAATGAAATCCCTGTGTCCCGAAACAAAGTGAAGGATTTCAACCGTCTTTTTGGGCAAATCAGCTAACCCTTCATCCCAGATTTTTGTCATTCGTAACAAGTATTGCCATCAGCTTTACCACTGGCACCAAATCTTTGTTATATATACCAATAATTTGCATGTTTTGTTTTCTAGAAGAACCTTTGCATTGTCGATTTGACATTCTTCAAAAAACAAAAACATGAAAACCAAATTAACACACGCATTCAAACGTGCTCTGAAAATTTTTATGGCTCTGGCCTTACTAAGCTTTTCTCAGGCAATGGCCCAACCAGAACAAATCATTGCTTCAAATTTTACGCTGCTTAAAACTCAACCAAACAGAACCATTACTGGAGAAATCATTGAGCAGCAGAGTGGTGAGGCCGTTCCCTTTGCTAACCTGGCGCTTATTGAAGCTGAAAGCTCAACACTGGTTAGTGGGGGAACTACGAATATGGCCGGAAAATTCGAAATAGTATGCAATAGCCCGGGAAATTACCAATTGCGAATCAGCGCCCTTGGTTATGAGACCGTTTATAAAGATATAACGCTAGAAAAGCATACCACCTTTTGTCTTGGAACCATTTACCTTGTTGTGGAGGAAATTTACCTTGAGGGAGTTGTTGTGGCAGCCGAGCGGATTAAGGCCATTAGCGGAATCGAAAAAACAACCTATATGGTGAATCGCAACATGCTCAGCGCTTCAAACACCGGAACGGATTTACTGAAACTGGTGCCCGGAATTAGTGTGGATATTCGTCAGAACATTTCATTGGAAGGAAGCCAGCAGATCAAGATCCTGGTTGACGGGGTGGAACGCGACCGTGATTTTGTTGCACAGATTCCGGCTGGCCAAATCGACAAGATCGAGGTAAGCACACAGCCTTCCGCACGTTTCGATGGAAGCGCCAGCGGGGTTATTAATATCCTGCTAATAAGAGAAAAGAATGCAGGTTTTGAAGGCCAGGTTTACCTTGAGATCCCTACCAGTAGCAATGAAGTATACTTGTTTCCGAAATACAACCTTCGATATGGTTCAGGAAAATTAAACTTTTTTGCTTCCTACACAGGCGAATTGACAAATCTTAAGGTATTGGATTCCTATCAGCGGAACTTATTTGATAACAATGACATAACACGGATAAACGTCAGCAACCACCTTCAGCAGCAAACATGGTCGCATCGCTTTCATTACGGAATGGATTATTTTGTTAACGAGCGTACCCAGCTTAATTTTTACGGGTATTACAATCCTTTCTCCTTTGAATACAGCGGGAAATCTGAGTTGTTTTTAAATGGTTCGGAGAATGCATCGTGGAGTGTCGACAAAAAAGACCAGGATCTTAATCACGGTTTTCACAATTCATTGTTTTTCAAACATATTCTCAGCGAAACAGGTGGCCATGAACTCACTGCCGACCTTATTATTTATAGCCTGAAAGGTGAAAACAATAATACCTTCTCCAATGAGGAAATCGGCTATTATCAGCAAAACCGGACACTCCCCTCCCATCTGGCTTTAAACCTGAAAATCGACTACTGCAGGCCACTAACAGCAATTTTCAACTATGAAGCCGGGGGCTATGCAAGGCATGAAAAAATGGTTGACCGGACCACTGGCGATTTTGCTTATGGCGAAAACACTTTTGCTCTTTACAATACCATAGGGTATAACGGGAAAAAGTTTACTGCCCTTGCCGGAGTCCGTCTTGAAAAATCTGAACTTGGTCAAAGCGATGAACCAAAACATGCTTTCACTGCCTTGTTGCCAGGCGCATCTGTTAACTTCCAGCTAAATAAAGGCCAGAACCTCAGCTTATCCTACAGGCAATCCATCAAGTATCCCAGGTTTTTTCAACTCAACCCCTCCAGGACAGTGACCGACCCTTTTTCAGTGCATTCAGGCAATCCTTTTTTAAAGCCGGCTCGCCTAGAAAACATCCAGTTGGAACATTCCATAAGGTTTGGCAACCAGTATGTTTCTACCCGCGTATTTTACGGCCAATCAAAGGAAGTGATCAGCCACTTGAACTGGTTAAATAATGAGGGAATACTTGAGTCATGGAATTTTAACCTGGGGAACATCAGCCAATACGGCATGCAAGTAACCGGGGCCTTCAGCTTGGGAAAAAAAACTGGCATTAACCCAGTCCTCAGGATGTTTGAAGTAAAATCAGCACCCAATACCTTTGGTCTGGAGAACGGGTTAACTGCATATCGTAAAATGGCATGGTCAGCCAGTGTTTCTGCATATACCTTGCTGCCCGGAGAGATTACAGCCAGCCTGGTATTCAATTATTCAAGTCCATTACCCGAACTGCAAGTCTCGCGGTTTAGCAATGCTCTGTATTTTTTGTCACTAGAAAAAGATTTTGGGAAGGGATTTCGTGCTGGCCTAATCAGCGCCATTCCTTTTGCGGGAAGTTTTGTTTACCAAGGTTCTGAAACAAACAGCTTCGCTTTTTCTGATTATTCAACTGGTGAAATTCTCATGTCGATGGTACCTTTCTGGATTAAATTCAATTTTCAGTTCTTCACTGGTAAGAAGCGTGAGTCCATTGACCGTCAGAGGGAAGAAACAGAAAGCATTCAGCGAAGGGGGTTTTAATCATTTTGGCTTTAGTGAAGAATAGCCTGGCTGGCATATACAAGCTTGGTTGTCGAAGCCAGGTTAAACAGCAACTTTTTAAAGTTTCCTGTCGATAGCAAAAGGGATTTCCAATTTAACGTACATCCTGTTGGATTGCCATTGGATTATCATGCTGTTCTGTCCCGCCCCTTTTCCATTTTTCCTTTGACAAGTTTGTCCAAAAAAAATCGCAGCGCTACCATCAGGTAACGCTGCGACAGGAATAACAAGGGAGGGGGAATTAATGTTGTTCTTATCTTCTCGATCTTTCATTGTTTTTTGAGCTTTTTGAGCTGCTGCTACCACTGCTGCGGACAGTGCCACTGGAGCGGTTGCTGCGGCTGCTATTGCTCCGGACAGAGCCACTTGAGCGGCTGCTGCCACCACTGCTGCGTACAGTGCCACTGGAACGGTTGGTGCGGCTGCTGGTGCTGCGAACGGTTCCGCTGGGGCGGTTGTTGGAGCCACCACTATTGCGAACGGTGCCACTCGAGCGGTTGCTTCTGCTTGGGGAGGAACTTACCCTGGGGGCGCTGCTGCGGTTGTTACGGGCAGGTTCGGCTTGTTGCACCCTTGGAGCTTCGGAAGCACGGCGCGTTGACACCCTAGCAGGGGTGCTGCGGTTCGAAGAGGAAGGCTGTCCCGAAGACTGCTGAACGGCGCTGCGGTTGGGCGTTGAAGACCTGCGGTTCGATACCGCCGGGGAAGTCCTGTTACCATTGTCGCGCTGACTGGAGGCAGGACGGGTGGCAGCACGTACAGGTGCCTGCGAACGCTGAGCTGGTGCAGCGGGGGCCGCCTCTGCAGGGGCATTCTTTCGTTCGTTCTGCGTGCGAACAGTTTGACGTGCAGGGGCAGTGGCGGCCTCACGGCGGCTCGCATTGGTTTGCGAACGTTCCGCGCTGCGGACACTACTAGAAGTGCTTGCTTCTCGTTCCCCACGGGCATCGCGGGGAGTATTCACTGCGGCCTCACGAGTGGTGGCGGCGCCTGACCTGTTATTTACCGTATTGCCTGAGCGGCCACTGCCGGCAACCCTGCCTGAATTGGAGGTCCTGTGGGCATAAAGGGCTTCTCCCTCTCTGCGGGTTTCAGGACGACTATAAGTATCCTTATAAACTCCGCGGTTAATGTTTACAACCACCAAGGGCGAATAACGCCTTACACTGGTATAGTAGTAGTTGTGGTAATGGTTTACGCGGTAGTGACGCCATGGGCGGTAATGGCTGTAATAGTGGTTGTGCCAGTGGTAATGGTAGCCGTAGTAATAGTGATAGTAGTGCACGTTCCAGGGGCTCCAGTAGCTGGGATAATATCCCCAGTACCAGCGGGTGCGCCAAACGACATAGCTGGGACGGCTGATGTATACGATCAAAGGCCAGGAGGCTACCTCATAATAGGTGGTCCGGACAACGGTAGGCTGGCTGCTGACCACCCTGCCGCGATAGGCCGGATTGGGCGTCTCAGCATACTGGGGTTCAATGATATAGTTTTTACCATAGAGGGCTTCATCGCCAATGAGCTGTACGATGACTGAACCGTCGCGCTTTTTCTCAATGGCAAAGACGGCCACATCCTGGGTCTCATTCTGGTTGAGCGCAACGCTCAGCACGATGTTGTGCACGGTCCCGTTTTCATACTGATAATCGTTGACCATGATATAATCCACGTAGCCGTCGTTGTTCAGGTCAAGATTGTTGACCACGGCTTCGGGATCATTGAGTTTTCTTTCAAATGCTTCAATGGTTTCTGATTCCTGGAAGACATTCATTACGGCATAGAGGTTCAGGTTGTCACCTGGCAGCCCGAGGTATTCCTCGGGGTAGCTCTGAGCCGCGAACGCACTCATTCCCATCAGGAAGAAGGCGAAGATCGAGGTGATGATATGGTTTTTCATAGTTGTAGGATTTTGAGGATTAGAATCTCTGCATATTCAATTACAAAAGTTATGCCAAAAATTGGGGTTTTTCATTAAGATGTTGTAAACTAGAAAGTAAAAGATCGGCCGCATGTATAATACGCCCTCCTGCCACCTGTAATCATCAAAAATAAGGCCATTGGAACCTTCCTATACAAAAAGCGCAGCGTTCCAATAATCTGGAACGCTGCGCGGGGATATATAGAGGGGAATCGGGTGCTCGCTTATCTTCTTCCAGTATTTGAGCGGCTTCCGCCTTCGCCCGAGCTGGTGGTAGTTCTGGTTGAAGTAATGGCAAGGCTGGCAGCGGCGCGGCTTGAAGATACTGTGCTGCTGGTACTGCTACCTCTGCTGCTGCTGAACACGCTGCTGGTGTTACGGCTGGTCGTAGGAGCGCTGTTGCGGGTTGGCTCAATCGGTTTTACCCTGGAGGGGGCCGTGGGGGTCCTGGCAGGTGTTACTGCCGGGGCCGGGCTGTTGGGCCTGGTGGGCTGTACCGCAGGCTTGGTGGACGAACCACTGCTGGCGGGGGTGCTCACCCTGGGAGCAGTCGTTGCAGGTTTCCGCTCAGCAGGTACGCTGGTGGCTGCAGGGCGGGTCACTGCCGGGCTGCTGCCTCTTACTGCGCCAGTGGCTGGTGCAGGGCTTGCCGATTCGCGGGTGACGCGGCTGCCGCTGGTACCTTCACGGCTTGTGCCTGAAGGAATGGTCGAACCCCGGCTGTTGCGAACGGCTGATACCCTGTTGTATTCGGCTTGGCCTTCTTGCACAAGGTCGGGACGGTTGTAGGTTTTGCGGTAGCTTCCGTTGTTTACCCAAACGACCACAGTGGGTGAATGGTGGCGGTGGTGCCTGTAGTAAAAGTTGTGATAGCCGGCATAGCGGTAATAACTCCAGGGACGGTAGTATGCGTAGTAGTGGCTGTACCAGTTATAGTGGTAACCGTAATAGTAGTGCCAATAGTAGGGGGTCCAGGGATCCCAGTATACCGGGTAGTAACCCCAGTACCAGGCCGAACGCCATACCACGTAGTCAGGCAGGTAGATGTAGTGTACGACGGGCCAGGATGCTACCTCGTAATAATCGGTATATACGACATTGACCTTGCTGGAAGCCACCGAGCCGGTGTATCCGGGGTTGGGGGTTTCGGCATAGACGGGTTCTACAATGTAGTTTTTGCCATACAATGCTTCATCCCCGATCAGCTGGATCCGGACGCCGCCGTTACGCAGCTTCTCAACGGTGAAGACCGCTACATCCTGGAATTCCTCGACGTTCAGGGCCACACTCATCACAATGGTGTGGTCGGCGCCGTCAACATAGTCGGTTACCATTATGTAGTCAACGTATTTGTCACCGTTCAGGTCCAGGTTGTTGATCATTTTCTCAGGATCATTCAGGCTGCGCTCAAAACCTTCGAGCGTCTCCGAATTCTGGAAGAGGTCCATTACGGCGTAGAGGTTTAGGTTGTCCCCGGGCAGGCCGAGATATTCCTCCGGCCAGTCACTTGCCCTGAGGGTGCTCGCCCCTGCAAGCAGGAAGGCGATGATCGAGGTGAAGATGAACTTTTTCATGACTGTGTGTTTTATAGAAGCTTTATTGCTTCGTCCTGAAAATATCAAAACCCGTGCCAAAGTTATAACTACCAACCTTAACGACTGAATTACATATCATTAAACATTAAACCCAATGAATATTTTTAAATAAATGACCTCAAAACAAGGGCCTATCCTGGATGAGCAACCTTATGAAAGACAGAATCAGGGCCTTTTCTTTCTTCCTTTTCAGGAAGGAATCCTCATCAGGTTTCAGTCATGGTTAATACGGAGTTTATTCGGTTTAAACCGAATAAACTCCGTATTAACTATTATCCTGGTATAGTCAAGCTATTGACCCGCAATGGTTTAAGTTTATCGTCTAACCTTTGAGAAAAGCCATTTTTTAAAATGGAATAAAATTTGCGTTGGCATAATAAAACACTTTCAGATTTTGTTATACCCTTACTGAAAAAGAATTTCCAGCTTATGAGAAAATTGACTGCCTTTTTCTTCCTGCTATTGCTGCTGGCATTTCGGGGCCCTTCAGAACCTGTGATTTCGTGGGAAGCCGGTTACAGGCTGAGCTGGGAGGACTTCCAGGGAGCGATCGATCCGCTGCGTCCCATTGGGGTAGAATCAGTCACCCAGGTGATTATTGATTTAAGGTCAAGGATGGAAAACCAGGAGGTGAAATTCACGGTGTCCTGTTTGTTTGAAAAGAACCGTTCGTGGACTGCCAACACCCACAGCAGTTATTTGCTTAATCACGAGCAGCTCCATTTCGACATTGCCGAAGTCTATGCCCGCAAGCTTAGGAAGGCATTGGCAGAAATCAAAGGCCTCAACCACAAAAACTTCGAACCGCGCGTCAGGGAGGTCTATCGCAAGGTTTTAAACGAGCACAACGATATCCAGGACCAGTACGACCGTGAGACCCGCCACTCGCAGGATAAGGAAAAGCAAGTGGAGTGGAATGAAAAGGTAAGCCTGATACTTGAGCAAACCGCCAGATATTCTAACCCCACGATCATCCTGCCCTTATCCGGGAATTAAAAAAAAAGATAACTCCCTTCCCTCCCTCTCTTTCATTTTTTAAATGCAGGTTCCTGCTGTTCATTAACTAAGCCGACTGCTATCTTCCTTTCCTGTTTTTTCTTATTTTTGTCATATGGGTTTACCTGCTAAACTTCTTAGAAACTTCATTTGAAGCAGAGATCACTTTCGTGGATGATCTGTTCCGGTTAATGCTAACAATCAATCCAAACCAAAACCTAATCCCCATGAACCTGAAACTTTTGATTCCATTCCTGCTTGTTGTATTTCTGGCTGCCTGCAATGAACCTGCAAAGCAGGATGCCAGGCCAGACGATGCAACCCTGGTGGAAACAGGTACCCCCGTGTCGGTCATGATGACCGCTTACAGCACGACCTTGCTGGCAGATGGCAGCGACCAGACCCGCCTGCGGGTGGCTTTGCTTGACAGCCTTAACCGCCAGATCACAAGCGCGAGCGGTACACTCCGGATGTATTTGAACGGCGAGGGAAGCCTGGCCACAATGGATGGCAACAATATTGAACTGCTTACGGATGAACAGGGCGAACGTTATGCCGAATGCGAGCTGATGGATGGGATCTGTGAAATGATTTTCATCGCCGGAAACAGCCCGGGCAAAGTACAGCTGGAAGCCCGCATGGAAGGCCTGTGGCCCGGAGGGCACGAGATCCATACCATACCTGCTGACATCGTTCAGATGAAACCCACTCCCGACCAGCTTCCTGCCACCACCAAACCCATCGGACGTATGATCGGGGCCGACATTTCGTGGTTGCCCGAGATGGAAGCCGAGGGGCGTAAGTTCTACAACCAAAGTGTAGAGAAGAATGGCATTGATCTGCTGAAGGATATAGGATTTAATACTATTCGACTCCGGATCTTTGTGAATCCAGAAAACGAAGCGGGCTATTCGCCCGGGAAGGGCTACTGCGGCTTTACGGAAACGCTTGAGATGGCAAAGCGCATAAAGGATGCCGGAATGGAGCTGCTGCTCGATTATCATTACAGCGACAATTGGGCTGACCCCCAGAAACAGTTTAAACCGAAGGCCTGGGAAGGCCTCGACTTTGAGACCCTGCAGGATAGCGTCAAGACTTACACCTCACGGGTGATGCAGGCGCTGCAAGATCAGGGCACCCCGCCCGATATGGTCCAGGTGGGCAACGAGATCAACCACGGGATGATTTGGCCCGAAGGGCATATCAGCAATCCTGATCAACTGGCAGCACTGCTTAGGGCCGGCGTAGAAGGGGTTGAAGCCGTTGATGCTGAAGTGCCCGTGATGATGCACGTGGCCCTGGGCGGGCAAAACAAGGAAGCCATCTTCTGGTTCGACAATATGATTGCACGGGGCGTGCGTTTAGACATCATTGGCCTCTCCTATTATCCCCGCTGGCATGGTACGCTGCAAGACCTGGAATACAACCTCAACGACCTGCTGGAGCGTTACAACAAGCCCCTGAACGTGGTGGAATATTCCGATTACAAGCGCAAGGTGCACGAACTCGTTTTTGGCCTCCCCAACGATATGGGTAAAGGCGCAGCCATTTGGGAACCCCTACGCTGGGGCGACGTAATCATAGATCAGGATGGACACGTACTGGAACACATGACGATATTTAAAGAACTGAACGAACAGTATTTAAAATAAAAATCCATTTCATTGCCAAATCTGGCATAGCATAAGCTTTTTGGTGCTTCCTAACAATTTTTCATATATTTGATTGTTGGCTCAGGAAAATGATCCGCATTGGATAATTGAGAGAGGATAAGTGATGGGAGCTGAGATACTGACCGTACTGGTCATTTTGTGCATTACGGTTATTCTGCTGGTTTTCGAGCTGATACGCATCGATGTGGCTGCACTGATCAGCATGCTCTTTTTGGGTTGGTCAGGAGTGCTGGAGCCCGCCGAAATGCTTTCAGGATTTTCGAGCAATGCTGTGGCCGCCATGATGGCCGTCATGATCATGGGTCACGGGATTGCACGCACCGGCATCATGGACCGCTTCTCCCGCTTTGTGCTGAGCAAGGCAGGCAGCAGCAGAAAAAAGATCATTGGCCTGATGTCGCTTTCTGTGGGCGGTTTGTCAGGCTTCATACAGAATATTGGCGCAGCAGCCTTGTTTCTACCCGGCATTTTAGGCATTTCGCGCCGGACAAAGATCCCTTCTTCAGCTTTGATCATGCCCATTGGCTTTGCGGCCATTCTTGGAGGAACCCTGAGTATGGTGGGCAGCGGACCCCTGATCCTTATCAACGACCTGCTGAAAAATGCCGGACTGGAGTCCTATGGTCTGCTCAGCGTTACCCCTGTTGGTTTGCTGCTGTTATTTTCGGGCATTGCTTTTTTCTTTCTGTTTGGAAGCAAGGTATTACCCAATTCCCCAGCAGGAGAAAAGAAAAAGACGGAACAGGAAAAACTCATTGAAGCCTTACAGTTGCCTCATAACATCTGGCACTATGCCGTTCCGGAGTCATGCCCTTTATCCAAAAAAACGCCTGATGAAATTGACATTTGGGATCGTTACGGGATCAATATCCTGGGGATTTCGCGGGCCCAAGAGGTGGAATATGCACCATGGCGGGAGACGTGTTTTGAAGCAGGACAGGAACTGGCTTTACTGGGCAAAGAAGAACAAGTGAAGGCTTTTGCAAACGACAATCATCTGGAACTGATTTCTGGTGACGGGCAGTTTGCCTCTTTGCACGACCCAATAGAATCGGGTTTTGCCGAGGTCATCGTACCCCCACGCTCAGCCATTGCAAGCAAGAGCATCCGTGAATTCTCCCTGCGCAAACGCTTTGCTGTGGAACCGGTGATGCTGTTCAGCAAGGGAGAAGAAATCAGGGGCGACTTCTCCGATCAGGAGATCAGGCCGGGTGACACCCTGATCGTTTTTGGCCTGTGGGAAAAGATCGCTGAACTGAAAGCAGGGGTTGACTTTGTTGTGATTACCTCATTCCAAAAGGAGGAAAAAGAACAATCGAAATCCTGG
The DNA here is from genome assembly GCA_036351255.1 of Bacteroides sp. Taxonomy (NCBI): domain Bacteria; kingdom Pseudomonadati; phylum Bacteroidota; class Bacteroidia; order Bacteroidales; family Bacteroidaceae; genus Bacteroides; species Bacteroides sp. Next base: position 46,976 of record JAZBOS010000013.1, on the reverse strand, counting down.
ATCGCCCTGGGATGTTTTGTTTTTGCCATCTTCCTTGCCCTGACGGGTTTTTCACTATCTATGGCATTTTTAACTGGTGCCCTGGCCATGGTACTGACGAGAGTATTAAGCATGGAGCAGGCATATAGGGCCATTGAATGGAAAGTGGTATTCTTGTTGGCAGGCCTGATCCCCCTGGGGCTGGCGATGCAAAAGACGGGCACTGCCGAGTACCTGGCCATGCAAATCATGCATCTGGTCAGTGGCTTACATCCTTTGTTTTTCCTGCTTACCGTGGCATTGCTTTCCACGCTTTTCTCCCTTTTCATGACGAATGTGGGGGCCATTGTGGTACTAGCCCCACTGGTGATAAGCATGGCCACCATGGAAGGCCTCGATCCCCGGCCACTCACCCTGATGGCGGCCGTTTGCGCTGCCAACTCCTTCGTGTTGCCCACCCACCAGGTGAACGCCTTGCTAATGATCCCTGGGGGATATAAAAACAAGGACTACATCAGGGCGGGAAGCGGAATGACCCTGATATTCCTGGGGGTGGTGATCAGTTATTTTTACCTGTTTTTGCTATAAAAAGAACCATCATTCAATAAACAAAATCTTTTTCACCCCAAAAAAGGAAACCCATGCTGCTAAAACAAATTTTCATTGGCAAGATTGCCCACAGCTCTTATCTGCTGGCTGGGAACGAAGTATGCGCGGTCATTGATCCTGAGCGCGACGTGGAAGAATATATTCGAGAGGCTCGTGCCCTGGGCGTTGACATCACCCATATCTTCCAGACGCACCTGCACGCCGATTTTATTTCGGGGCATATGGACCTGGCAAAAAAGACCGGGGCAAAAATTTATGCACCCAAATCGGCCAACTGCACATTTGAGCACGTTCCCCTGGCGGAAGGTGACACGGTGGAGATCGAGGATATGGTATTAACCGTAATGGAAACACCCGGGCATACCCCCGAGCACGTCTGTTATGTAGTCACTGACACATCGCGCGGAGGGGAACCGGTAGGTGTTTTTGTTGGGGATACGCTATTTGTTGGCGACGTGGGGCGTCCCGACCTCTTTCCCGACATGGCACAGGAATTGGCCGGCAAGCTTTACCACAGCCTGCACGACAAACTGATGAAGTTACCCGACCATTGCGAAGTCTATCCGGCCCACGGGGCTGGCTCGCTTTGCGGCAGGGCCATGGGCGCCAAACGACGCAGCACCATAGGCTATGAGCGTAAGTACAATCCCGCCCTTCAAATTGAAGACAAGGCAGCATTTATTAAATCGCTGACAGAGGATATGCCGCCAGCCCCCGACCATTTCAGCCGCTGCAGCGACATCAACCGCAAAGGGCCTGCACGTGTGCCGGAGCTCCCCGTCATGGAGGAACTCAACGCGGATACCTTCAAAAAAAGAACGCAGGAAGGCGGCTACCAAGTGCTTGACGCACGTACCTATCACGCCTTCGGCAGCCAGCACATTGAAGGAGCCTGGCATCTGGATCTGAACGGAAACTTCCCCACTTTTGCAGGCTGGGTGTTGCCCACCGACAAGAAATTCCTGTTGGTGGCCGACGACTATGAGAAAGCCATGGAAGCCAACCTCTGGGCGCGCCGCGTGGGTGTGGACACCATCGTGGGATACCTTGACGGCGGTATGGTGGCTTGGGCTGTCAACGGTTTTCCCGCTCGTCATATCCGCCTGATATCGACAGGACATCTGCACGATATGGTGACAGGACATGAGAACTTTGTATTGCTGGATGTGCGGGCTCCTGCCGAATTTGAAGACAGCCACATTGAGGGGGCCATCAACATTCCTGTGGCAGACCTCAGGGAACGCCACCACGAATTGGATAAAAACAAACTTACGGTCGTGGTATGCAGTTCAGGGAACCGTTCCAGTCTGGCTACCAGCATTCTGGAGCAACATGGCTTTTCAAATATCCATAATCTGGCGGGAGGTATGACCGGTTACGGTGCAGCAGGATTCAGCAAGCAATGTAAGGTTTGCTCAAATCCCCACGGTTCCAGATTCTTTTCCAAGGTAACGGAAGTAAAAAAGCATTGGGATTTACAGGACTAAAACCAAAAACGCATGGAAATAATTAACGAAGTACGATGGTCACCCTATGCTGTAGGCATTGGCATCGGTGTATTAAGCTGGCTAACCTTTCTCATTTCCGGGAAGCCCCTGGCCAGTTCCACTTCCTTTGCCCGCACCAGCGGGATGATAGAGAAACTCTTTCGGGGTGATAAGGTCCATGATAAGCCCTATTACCAAAAGACCAAACCCCGGGTTGAATGGCAGTGGATGCTGGTGCTGGGTATTGCCATCGGTGCATTCATTTCTGCGCTGTTTTCAGGCGATTTTAGAGGACAATGGATCCCCTCTCTATGGGAGTCAGCTTTTGGGGCAAGTCGTCTCCTGCGGCTTGCCATAGCCCTTCTAGGGGGTGTTTTCCTGGGGTTTGGTGCCCGCTGGGGAAGCGGTTGTACGAGTGGTCATGGCATCAGCGGGACCCTGCAATTGGCGGTGTCAAGCTGGATATCGGCCATCTGCTTTTTTATCGGCGGAATATTTGCTGCCTGGCTTTTGTATCACATCATCGCATAGGAGGGACAGATGGAAAAGAAAACAGCTTTTGCAAAAGCAGGAGAAAAAGCGCCGCTGATTTGGGGCCTGGGCTTCGGCATCCTGTTCGGCTTCCTCCTCCATAAGGGAGGGGTGACCAAGTACGATGTGATCGTTGGACAGCTTCTGCTCACCGACAATACTGTTTTGAAGGTGATGCTTTCGGCAATCGTTACCGGGATGCTGGGAATTTACCTGATGAAATCCCTTAGGTGGGTAAAGCTTTCACCCAAATCGGGTTCTCTCGGTATCAATGTGATTGGGGGTCTGATCTTCGGCGTCGGTTTCGGGGTTTTGGGCTATTGCCCTGGCACCATCGCCGGAGCCATCGGAAACGGTTATCTGGATGCCCTGGTGGGTGGCTTGGCGGGGATATGGATAGGTGCTGGCCTCTTTGCCGCCATCTATCATAAAGTCAGGGATGGCATCCTGAAAAAGGGACACTTCGGTGACATCACTTTTCCCGGGCTTTTTAAGGTGAACGATTGGGCGGTGGTCATCCCAGCGGCCACGATCATTGTGCTGATATTGGTGTGGATGGAGCGTAACGGGCTATAAAAGTTTCTTTTGCTTACTTTGAAAAGAAATTGAAATACCCCTGAGGATGGTTCAGGATAAGGAAATCAGTAAGTGAATTCCTTATAAAAAATCAAGGAAGTCATTATGGATAAAAATGGTAAACTGGTAGTCATTGGTGGGGATGCAGCAGGAATGAGTGCAGCTTCTAAGGTGAGGCGTATACAGCCTGAGCGGGAAATTGTGGTGTTTGAAAAAGGGGAGCACACCTCTTATGCTGCCTGTGGAATGCCCTATTATATAGCAGGGATGCTTGACTCGCACGAAGATTTGATTGCTCGCAAGCCAGAAGTATTCCGTGAGAAGCAGAATATTGACGTGCGGATCCGGCATGAGGTCATTGCCATTGACCCGCACGAAAAGTGGGTGGAAGTCAGAAACCTTGAAAAGGATGAGGTATTCAGGGAATGCTACGACTCCCTGCTTATCGCTACCGGGGCCTCTCCCCTGCTGCCTGATCTTCCGGGTATCCGTTCCAAAGGGGTCTTTGCCTTGTCGAGCCTGCAAAGCGGGATGGATGTTTTTCGATTCCTTGAAGAGGAAAAACCACGGAAAGCAATGATTGTTGGCGGAGGTTACATTGGCATTGAAATGGCTGAAGCCTTTTTGGAACGGGGGCTGGAGGTGTCGATGCTGGATATGGCATCCCAGGTGATGAGCACCCTGGACCCTGATATGGCCGAGATTCTTTCAGATTATATGCAGGCTGAGGGGGTAACCCTTTTCCTAGGAGAGAAGCTTCAGAAAATTGAAATAAATGAAAAAGGAACCCTTGCCCGGGTGGTGACAGAAAAAAATAGGCTGGATGCCGACCTGGTAATTCTGGGTTTAGGCATCAGGCCCAACACCGGTCTGGCTTGGAAGGCAGGCATTGCTTTGGGTGTCAATGGCGCCATCCGCGTAAACAAAAAGATGCAGACCTCAGCAGAAGACATATGGGCTGCTGGCGATTGTGCCACTTCCTTTCACTTGGTAAAAAAGGAAGAAACCCATATTGCGCTGGGAACTGTGGCCAATAAGCATGGGCTGGTGGCTGGCATCAACCTGACCGACGGGGATGCCGAATTCCCGGGGGTACTTGGAACGGCCATCACCAAATTCCGGAATCTTGAAATCGCCCGCACGGGACTTTCGGAAAAGGAAGCCAAAGAAATGGGAATTGAATATCGGGTAACAAAAGTGGACACCTATACCCGATCAGCTTATTATCCAGAAACAGGAAAGATTACCGTTAAACTCCTGGTGGATAGAGAAAGCGGCAAGCTTCTGGGTGGGCAGATCGTCGGGAAAGCCGGATCAGGTAAACGCATTGACACCCTGGCGGCCGCCATTACCTCGGGGATGACGCCACAGCAACTATTGGATCTTGACCTGGCCTATGCCCCACCCTTCTCCCCTGTCTGGGATCCGGTTCAAACGGCTGCCAGGCGACTTGTTTAAATATTATCGGAGTTTTTAAGGCGTTATCTCCTGATCAATCCCTTTGAGAAAGTATTGTTTGCAAATGATTTAAGGCATTAAAAAGTGGGACCCAATGAAAGCAAAGCTCAAGTATTTCCTGGAAATGGTTAGAACCAGTTTCTGGTTTCTTCCTTTGGTGGTTATTTTGGTCACAATTGGTCTGGCCTTTTTATTTATCCGGCTTGATACCACCCTAACCATAGAGCCGAAAGGCTTCTTCAGGCATTTCCTTTCAGGAGGTGCCGAATCGGCCCGTCAGGTGCTGACAACCATAGCGGGGGCGATGCTGGGAGTGGCCGGGACAGTATTTTCCATTACACTGGTAGCCCTGACGCTGGCTTCTTCGCAATTTGGAGCCAGGCTGCTGAGAAATTTCATGTACGACCGCCTCAACCAGTTGGTGCTGGGGACCTATGTGGCTACTTTCCTTTATTGCCTGCTGGTGTTGAAAACTGTTAAATCGGATCTGGACACCGGCCTTGTGCCCAACCTGTCGGTGATGGTAGCGATGATTCTTGCCATAGCCAATATTTTCCTGCTTATTATATTCATTCACCATATATCGATCAGCATACAGGCCGACCACGTCATCTCCGACGTAAACAAAAACCTGGAGAAAAGCCTTAAGAAGCTCTTCCCTGAAGGACTTGGCGAAGAGCCTGATGAAGCGGTGAAAAGTGAAAGGCTTTTCCAGAATCTTTTAATCACCCATCCCTTCTCTGTTAAGGTGAGTTCAACCCGTAACGGATATCTGCAGGCCATTGATAACGAGGGATTGATGTCGGTGGCAAACAACCAGTCACTTATCATCAGTCTCAAACACCGACCTGGAGATTTTTTGGTGGAAAACGAAACCATCGCAGAGGTTTTTTCAAAAGAAACATGCACCAAAGAAGTCAAAGGGCGAATCCGTGAAACTTTTGTCTTTGGACGGGTCAGGACCCCCGTTCAGGATGCGGAGTTTGCCATCCATCAATTGGTTGAGATTGCATCGCGTGCCCTTTCTCCAGGGGTGAATGATCCCTTCACCGCCATCACATGCATTGACAAATTAAAGGCAAGCATATGTTACCTCACCCGGGCAAAATTTCCTTCTGCTTGGCGTTATGATGAGGAAGGACACCTGCGCCTTAAGGTTGACCCCATCAGGTTTTCCGGGATTATGGATGCGGCTTTTAATCAAATACGGCAATTTGGTAAAAGTAGCCCTTCAGTAACCATCAGGTTGATGGAAGCCCTGGTGACGATTAATGAGTTTGCAAAAGATCCTGTACATCGTCAAAGCATAAGCCGGCATGCAGAAATGGTTTTAGATGCTGGCAAAGAAGCCCATTATAACGATAACGACCTGAAGGACTTAAAGGAACGCTTTCACAAGATCAGCAAAGAATAAAACCAAGGAAAGCTGTCTTTTTTTCAGGACCAGGCTTACTTAAATCAGCACTTCTACAATCTCGAGTAAGCCTTGATTAATGGTCTTGTTCAGCTTAATGGTTTGGTTCAGAGGGACATGGGTAATGTCGTTGTTGGAAATGCCCACCATGATGCTGCGCTGATCGTTCAACAAAGCATCAACGGCAGCTACCCCCAGCCTGCTGGCGGTGACTCTGTCGAAAGCCGTGGGACTGCCTCCCCGCTGCATATGGCCAAGGATAGAAACTCTTACGTCCTGATCCTTAAATCTCTTTTCCACCATTTTGGCAAAGTCGAAGATATTCCCTTCCCTTTCGCCTTCGGCAACCATAATGATGCTCGATCGTTTTTGCTTCACACGGGTTTCCATCAGTTCCATTAGCTTTTCCAGCTGCCCGTTAACCTCTGGTATGAGTATGGCCTCGGCACCGCAAGCAATGCCGCTGCGAAGGGCAATGAAGCCTGCTTCACGGCCCATCACTTCCACAAAGAAGATGCGGTTGTGCGAGCTGGCTGTGTCGCGGATCTTATCAACAGCAGATACTACATTGTTAAGGGCGGTATCATAGCCAATGGTGTAATCTGTGCCGTAAAGGTCATTGTCAATGGTCCCCGGTATCCCGATCACGGGAAAGTTGTGCTCGCGTGAAAGCAGGCTTGCACCCGCAAAAGAACCGTCACCACCGATGACAATAAGCCCCTCAATATGACGCTTCTTTAAGCTCTCAAAAGCTTTAGCTCTTCCTTCCTTCTTATGAAACTCATGGCAACGGGCCGTTTTCAGAATGGTTCCCCCAGTTTGGATAATATTACTAACAGCACTGGAATCCAGTTTGATGATGTCATCATTGATCAGGCCATCATATCCGCGCCTGACGCCATAAACTTCCAGACCATTCTTTATCCCTGCACGCACTACGGCACGGATGGCAGCGTTCATCCCGGGGGCATCGCCACCGGAAGTTAGAACAGCAATTCTTTTGAAGTTTTCCATCAGCTATTGTTAATTTTTTCTATAGGTTTTTACAAAATCTCCTAGGCTTCATCCTCACCTTATTCAGGGCAAGGTTTCCTGGTATTTCTCCAGTGCATTTTGAACGGAGAGCATTACTTCTGAGCGGATTATCTCAGAACTAATTTCATCTGAAAAGGTATCGATCCAGTAGCTCACGTTTACCTCCACCTTGTAAGGATAAACGGATGAGACGCTTACAATGGTTTTCTTTCTTTCTTTCAAGACCCCTTTAACCTTATTCACGGTTTCTTCGATCAGGGCCAGCTGCTTTTCATAATCACTTTTTGCTGGAAGCGTTATAATAAAATCAAAACGCAAAAATCCGTCAATGGTAAAGTTTATCAGTGGGTTTTTGATAATCATCGCATTGGGGATGTACACATCCTTTCCATCGGGGGTTTTAAGCCGTGTATCGCGGATGTTCAAGCCAACCACCACCCCACGGATGGACCCTGATTCAACATAATCACCTACCCTGAAAGGTCGTTTAAATGCCATAATAATACCAGCCAGGAAATTCTCGCCAATATCGCGCAATGCAAACCCTATGATGAAAGCTGTGATGCCGGCCCCGGCCAGCATGCTGGTCAGGAAGCCTCCAAAGCCAAGGATGCGCAAGACAATCAGAAATCCGATGATCAGGATGATGGTGCGGAAAAAGGTCGCCAAAAATGCTGCAAGCAAGGGGTCTTCCATTTCCCTCCTGAGCTTGCGATCGGAAAAGTTGCGGATCTGCCGGGCCAAAAACCAAGTCACCAGGAGTACAAATAGGGCAATTAATAATTTGGGCGTAATGGCAACAAGACCGTCGTAATACTGGATTATTTCTTGCCTTAAGTCTTCAAGGAAAGTATTCATCAGAATCTCCTTTAAAATGTTTTTCAAAAAGAAGAAAGGCTTCCCAGGTTCATTTTGACTGAATTGAAATTTATAAAGGTATCTAATTTCTATTTAAATTCATTTCGCATTTGCCAAATACCAAGTCCAAAATGCAGGAACTGGAAGTTGAAGATTCAACCAATACTTACTATATAAAATAATTTTTCAGACTGTCTGGGAAAAAATTAATGATTCTTCAGAATTTGAAAAGCCAAAGGGGACAACTCTTCTACCCAAAGGCTGTACATAATTTCAGAGGGGTGCAGTCCATCGGGAGCCAAGAGTTCAGGCCTGTCTAATGCAAGGCGGGAAATCTCGGTCACATCAATGTAGGATACGCCAGCTTTTTGGCTTTCGTCGAGTTTTATAGCGTTAAAAGCATCAATTTCACGGGCAATTTTTTCCCTGTCACGCCCTTGCGCAAAGGGAGTAACACCCCAATCAGGGATAGACAGAACAACTACCTTTTCGGGATCACCTCCGGCAAAACCAATCGCCCTGATCAGCAAGACAGAAAATTCTTCGCGGTAATTTTCAAGACTGCGCCCCCGATACTGATTGTTCACACCAATTAAAAGTGTAACCAGATCATAAGGAGGATGGACCGTTGCATTATCAATTCCGATTGAAAGTTCATCGGTTGTCCAGCCAGTACGGGCGATAATCAGCATTTCGTCGATTGGCAGACCCGCTTTCCCAAGGGTGTCTCTTAGCTGATCTGGATAACGATCCTGCTCTTCAACACCCTGTCCTATTGTGTATGAATCGCCAAGGGCAAGATAAGAATATGTCATGGGGGCCAAATCCCCAGGATTTAGCTCACTGGACTCGCAACTCCAAACTAAAAAAATCAGCAAAGTCAGAAAAATTAGTAATTTCTTGTTCATGCATTTAAAAAGAATTGAATAAGAAAACAAATTGATTTACATTGAAAATAAACTAACAGCTAAAATTAACCTAGAATAATTAGCCCCGCTACTAAAGCCGTCAGCCCACCTAAATAAAACGCCCAGTAGTTTTTCTGGCGGATGGGATTTTTCCCCCATAAGCGTACGGTGATCTTGTACATCAAGGGCCTTCGCCTGGAAACAAAGCTGTAAAAGTGGTCGGCAAACCATTCAGCCGGTTTGAAATTTTCGTAAAGCTTCAATATCCAGTGATACCTTGGTCCATACTGGAAGCTCCGAAAGGCAGCAGCCGGACCAGTGTAAATCTTTCCATCGGTGTCAATAAATCGCAAAGCCTGCTTGAAATACTTGTATTCGATATCGGGAAACCGCTTGGCTACTTCTGAAAAAGGACGGTATTCTATGACATCACCCGATAACTTTTTCCAGCGAAGCACCCAGTAATGGCAAAAGCCACAGTTGCCGTCCCAGGCCATGACGGGTTTTTCCCTTGGTGGATATTGAGTCTTATCGAGTTTGGTGAATATTATTTTGGGGAACATGATTTTGACTACCTTTTGGGTTCTTAATGAAAGGATTGATCGTAATAGATTTATCAATTAGTAATAACAATCCCTGAACTAGAATTGTTTTTTGAACTTCAGCTTTAATAAATATAAGCATTTTTTGGACTTTAGAATGGCCAATTATGCATTTTTTTTTCTTCTTAGCATAAAAAAGCGATAGTAATGATGCGACCTTGCATATATTCTAATAATATCTAAATTTGTTTATTCAAATCTGGATTCTTCATCATCTGGCAGAAAAAAGTGGTCCAGGAGATTTTGTAATTCCTATTTAAAACAGAATCCTGGTCCAGAAATGATTGGTGATTTAAAATTTATCATTGGTTTATGAAAAAAAATAGAATTAATCCAGACAAACCATTATCCGCTAAGCCCTGGAAAGAAAAGACCCGGATAGAAAAAGCCTGGGAAATCATATTCGAGTCGGATACCTTTTGGGGAAGGGTTTTTGATGAAATATTGCTGTTATTTATTATTTTAAGCATTGTCGTGGTGATGCTTGAAAGCATGGAATCAGTCAGAATGAATTATGGCAAAATGCTTTATAACTTCGAATGGTTCTTTACCATTGTTTTCACCATTGAGTACATCGTGCGAATCATCGTATCCCCTAAACCCAAAGATTATATTTTTAGTTTTTTGGGTATAGTCGACTTTCTGGCCATCATACCAACTTATATTGCTTTTGGTTTTCCTGGTGCTCAGACCTTTATTGTCATTCGAAGCATACGATTACTCAGGATTTACCGTATTCTGAAACTTTATCATTTCGTCAGAGCAGGTAACATGCTGCTCATGGCTGTTCTAAAAAGCCTGAAGAAAATTTCCATCTTTATGATCTTTATTCTTATCCTGGTAATCCTCCTGGGTAGCATTATGTACGTTGTTGAAGGAGCCAAAAATGGCTTTACCAGCATTCCGGTCAGTATCTATTGGGCTGTGATTACGCTCACCACAGTTGGTTATGGAGATATTGTACCGATGACCGCACTGGGAAAATTTATTTCTACCTTTATTATGCTTTTGGGTTACAGCATTATAGCCATACCTACCGGGATTGTTTCTGTTGAAATGGCCCGCACAGCACCACACAAAGAAAAGGATACGAGAAACTGCAAATATTGTGACGAGCCCATCAAAGATGAGGATGCAAATTTTTGCAAAATTTGCGGGAGCCGTTTGGATTAATTCATCCATATAATTTGGTTTTAGGGACTTATCAGCCCTCCTTCCACTTTAAATTTAAACAGGAGGCAAAATTATGCGTTGGAAAGGGCGCCGAGGAAGCGTAAACGTTGAAGATCGCCGTGGCGTGAGCGGCGGCACCATTGCCGGAGGCGTAGGCATCACCGGCATCATTATCGTCCTGTTGGTCGCTTTCCTTGGAGGAGATCCCACCGAAGTGCTGCAACAGATGCAGGTAAACCCATCCAATGCTTCAGGACAGATTGAGATCAGTGCTGAAGAACAGGAACTGGCTGAATTTGTATCAGTAGTGCTTGCTGATACGGAGGATGTCTGGAAAGAGGCTTTCCAGGATATGGGGATGACCTATCGTCCGCCCAAACTGGTTTTGTTCAGCGGGCAGGTGCAGTCGGCCTGCGGTTTTGCCAGTGCTGCCAGTGGGCCTTTCTATTGCCCGGGCGATGAAAAGGTATATATTGACCTGAGTTTTTGCGAGGTACTCGAGCACCGTTTCGGAGCACATGGCGACTTTGCCATTGCATACGTGATTGCCCACGAGGTAGGTCACCACGTTCAGAACCTGCTGGGTATTCTTGACGAGGTATACCAGCAACAACAGCGAATGAGCAAGAACGAAGCCAATGCGATGACCGTAAGGCTTGAACTGCAGGCTGATTTCTTTTCAGGATTCTGGGCCCATCACGCTCAGAAGATGTTTAATATTCTGGAAGCTGGGGACCTTGAAGAAGCCCTTCGCGCGGCAGGAGCTGTTGGTGACGATGCCATTCAAATGAAAACACAGGGAAGAATCGTTCCCGATGACTTTACCCATGGAACTTCACAGCAGCGTATGAGCTGGTTCCGCCGTGGTTTTGACACCGGCGATCTCGCGCAGGGCGATACCTTTAAAAGGGGAGCTGTTTAATGCCTTATGATGACAAAACAAAAAAAGCAGGGCATTGTATGCCCGGCTTTTTTAATCAAACAACAAACTTAATTTTGAGTCAGGAGGCTGGCTTCCACGATCAGGTCAAAATGGATGGTTACGGTGTCGCTAACCTTCACCAGCCCCAAGGCAGGCGAAGGCGGGGCAATGCCGAAATCCGACATCCTGAGATCTTTTGAACCTGAAAGGGAATAACTGAAATAGTCGCTGGTTTTGTAATCAACCACTATATCGGTATTCCGGGTTTTTCCATTGATGACAATAGCCACTTCTGCCCTGATCTTTCCCTGATTTTTCCTTTCAACACTGGCCAAAGGTCTTATTTCCAGCAGTCTTATTTCGATGTGGGGGCTTTCCTTTCCCCCAAGAGCCTGATGAAAATCTTTATTCATAGCCCGGTGGCCACAATCGAAGGAGGTGACTTTCAGTTCAAGGGAGGCACTAGAAAAGAAAATGGCATTGCTTCCTGGAAGCAGGTCAACCAGCATATTCCCCCTTGGGATGTCGCTGTCGGATACGCACTCATAGGAATTGATATTGGTAGTTCCCGTTAAGCGAATGTTGCTTCTTTCTTGAACGGAATAGGCATAATAGTTACCTGATCCTGCAAGAAGGGGCAAGGCCATCAAAGAAAACATAAGGGCTATTAAAGTGCGCATTGGTTCCGTCGTTTAGGAAAAGCCGGGGACTCCCCTTTCGGGTAAGTCCCGGCTTATTTTTTTATTTAAAATGCAATGGCTGCTTCCACCATCAAGCCTTTAAAGTTCAGGCCATGACGGTAATCATCGGCATCGAAATCTTTGTAGTCCTGGTTGACGTATTCCAGTTTAAGCAACAGGTTTTTGGTGGGGAACCAGCCTGCAGCAAACTGGAGGCGGTCGATGGAAACTTCACCGTTGGCACCACCAATGTCAGCTCCAACTGTATTGTAACGTGCAGCTACAAAAGCCTGCTCGTTGTCAAGGAAGCGATAAATAAGCTCACCGGCCAGTTGGGTAGCATTGCGGGTATCGGTTTCAGACCCTGTTTTTCCATTTGAAGTTTCAAAGGTGCCAAAGAACTCCAGGCCTTTGAATTTTACAAAGGGATTTATCATAATAGAGGTCACTTCGCTGGTAAAGTCGGGACTTATACGGCCAGAAGTGAAGCGATTAGCTGCTGAAGCTGCTGTAATGGCGCCACCTGCCCGGAAGTCTCGGTAATATTCTGGCTCAGCTACCATATAATAACGCGAACCCGTTCGGTCACCAGCGTAAAGCGTATTGCGCGTGGTACCAGGGTTGGTATAAAGGCTTGCAGATAAACGCAGACGCAAGTCATCATTGATTTGGCTGTCATAACCTGCTTTGGCCATTAGTGAAGGACTCTTTTTTGTTTCACCATAATCTTTGACATCACCGCTAATGAGTCCACCGGTCATACCGGCCATCACAAAAAGTTCAGGCGTGGGGAAAACATAAACCTCCCCGCCGATCTCAGTCGCAAAAGCGTCCATGATGTAATTGCCAACAAAGGGATTGTAAAAGGTATTCCCGTTGTCGCTCCTGCGGAACTGCTGATCGCCGTAGTTCACGCCAAAGTGGCCAATCCTTACGGTGACATATTTTGAGAACCATTCGGGATCACCAAGGAAGGGCAGTTTGTCCATCTGGATGTATCCGCCTTTAACCCAAAACTCCGAGTGGTGGCGCGATGACATATAATTTTCCAGTTTCACGCGGATACCGTCTTCCAGCTGAATATCAAAGTTCAGGTTTGCTGTGGCAAGGTTAAAACCATTGGATAGCGGATAAAGCTGGTTGAGGTTGACCGTACCATTGCCAAAAGGAACATTGTTGGGGTTCGCTTCGTTGCTATGGCTAAGCATCTGCATTTGCTGGGTAAAGTTACCACCTACCCTTACCTTGAGGCCGGTAAAGGGAACCGTGTCAGCCTTGGGCGCTTCAAACACGTTGATACCATGCTGATCAGGTTGCCTGAAGAATGCAATCTCAGGTTGGTTAGCGAACATGGGAAAAGCCATCATAACCAGGATGAGGGCAGCAAGGATGTTTTTCATTTTTGCAGTCATAAGTTAAGAAAAAAGGGTTTTTGATTGATTGAATAATTGAATTAGTTTTTAAGGGTAACAGAGAAATCAACAGTTACTTCATCACCAGTGCGCAATGCGCCCAGCATGGCCCTTGGGGGTTCCAACTGCCAGGTGGTCATCTTCATATCCTTCACGCCGGTGAATTGCACATCACCATTGGGAAGTACTTTGCCACGTACCACTACATCAAGCGGACGGTTTGTCCCACCAAGCGAAAGGGTACCTGCAGCCCGGACAGTGAAATCGCTTCCGTTGTGTGAAATATCGTCCACACGGGTCATACGGAAAACAATTCGCGGGTTTTTATCAGCCTTCAGGGTCTCAGCAATTTTTCTATCCATTACCGAGCCTTCCGAACCTTTAATGGTGGTAGCGTCAATCTCCACGACCATACGATTGATGGCTTCCAGTTTACCATTGGCAACCACCAGTTCTGCACTGGTGTTCAGGCTTGGTACACTGGCAGTCCAGTCGTGAAGGTTGGAAGTCCCAGATATTGTTACGTCATGCGTCTTAGCCGAAAAAGATGAAGGTGAGGATGCCAGGGCAACAAACACAATCAACAGGGTCATTAAGCTAAAAATGATTCTTTTCATTACAATTCAGTTTTTATGGTTTACATTTATTTTTATGTTCATCCGCAAACTCTTTGTTACGGCAGTGGCTTTTTTTTGCCACCGCCCTGAAAGAGCAATTAGCAGACCAAAAAAACATATTCATTAATGAATATACATAAATTATTGGAGATCAACAAGAAAAGCCCTGATTTTTTTTCAGGGCTTTTTTGGGGAGGTCAGAAAATCGACGATATTTCGTCGATTTCGACGATATTTCGTCAAATGGATCAGGTTTCCAGGTTCAGTTTTTCAATCCTGGATTTAAGGGTTGAGGCCGGCACCTGCAAGATACTTGCGGCTTTGGCCTTATTTCCCCCTGAGCGCATCAAGGCATCACGGATGGCATTGGTTTCCACCTCCCGGATAATCTCCTCGAGGGGTTTGTTCCCAAAGTAGAAGCAAGTATGGGGTTTCCCGGGAAAGCGAACCTCTATGGGCAAGATATTTTTATTGATCACCCCTTCCTGTGCCAGCAACACCAGACGTTCCATCAGGTTTTTCATCTCACGCACATTACCGGGAAAAGCATAATTTTTCAGGATTTCGATGACATCATCATCAATTTCAATCTCTTCCCCATGCGAAAATTCCCTGACAAAATACCTCGCAAGCAGCTCAACATCCTTCGGCCTTTCGCGCAATGGGGGAAGGTTAATGGGAAATACATTCAGCCGGTAAAAAAGGTCCTCGCGGAACTTTCCTTCGTCCACCATTTGCTTCAGGTCCTTTTTTGTGCTGGCAATGACCCTCACGTCAATTTTTATGGTTTCGCTTCCCCCTACCCTTTCAATTTCACCTTCTTCAAGGGCACGCAGGAGCTTCACTTGCAAGTCAAGGGGAATATCGTCAATATCATCGAGGTATAGCGTGCCCTGGTCAGCCATTTCAAAACGACCGGTTTTATTGCTTTCAGCGCCTGTAAAAGCTCCTTTCACGTGGCCAAACAATTCGCTTTCAAAAATTTCACGCGAAAGAATGGCACAACTGACTTTTATCAGGGGTTTATGGCTGCGGTTGCTGTTATAATGAATGATGTTGGTCAGCAACTCCTTGCCAGTCCCAGTTTCACCCGTGATCAGCACCGTGGTGTTTTTATCGGTGATGATCTTCACCAGTTCAAACACCTTCTGCGTTTCCTTTCCAATGCCCACAAAAGTCGAAAGGTCAAACTTTTTCTTCACCTGGCTGCGGAGTTGCTTATTCTCTTCCTTCACTGATCTCAGTTCCCTGATACGCTCAATAGTCAGGAGCATTTCTTCCATATTGAAGGGTTTTGAGATGTAATCGTAAGCGCCCAATTTCATGGCCTCCACAGCAGTATCTATTGTTGCGTGAGCCGTAATAAGCAACACATATACTTCAGGCTTGAGTTTTTTCAGGCGCGAGATAAACTCTATCCCGTTCATACCGGGCATTTTAAGGTCAGAAATTACGATATCAACCTCGGCATTTTCTTCACGCATGCTCTGTAAAGCAGCTTCCGCTGAAGCAAATTCCCTGACATAATAACCTGCATCACGCAGGTCGTCGGCCGTGGTGACCCTGATCAGCCTTTCATCATCAACAACAAATATCTTTAACATATTTCAAAAAATCTTGATTGGACCAAAGTTATTTAATCATCCTGTTATGACTCCTTTTCCTCACGCTTATGATTGGGCAGCACCACGGTAAATACTGCACCGTCACCGTATTCGCTTTCCACCAGAATATCTCCCCCATGATCCTTCACAATCTGGTAAGAAACCGAAAGCCCCAGTCCTGTCCCCTCTCCCACTTTCTTGGTGGTATAAAACGGGTCGAATATTTTACTAATCAGCGAATTTTCAATCCCGGTTCCATTATCTGAGAAACGAATCCTCGTAACATCCGTTTCCGGAATGATTGAGATCTGAATCTTACCTTTAAGGCCTGGTTCGGTTTTTTGCCTTTCAACCACCGAATCTATCGCATTGATGATGATATTCAGGAAAACCTGTTCCATGCGATTTGCAGCGATCGATATTTTATGCGGACAATTGCTGGGATCGATGTCAATTGCAATCTGGTTCCTGCGGATACGGTAGCTTGCCAGCTTAATGATTTTCCGCAGAATCTCACAGGTATTTACTTCCTCGAATTCATGAGGGCTCCGCCTGCTGAAAGTGAGCA
Organism: Bacteroides sp.; assembly: GCA_036351255.1. Lineage (NCBI taxonomy): Bacteria > Pseudomonadati > Bacteroidota > Bacteroidia > Bacteroidales > Bacteroidaceae > Bacteroides > Bacteroides sp. The sequence goes on along the minus strand of JAZBOS010000013.1, from coordinate 30,543 downwards.
GGTCCTGAATTACGTGTTCCATCTTGTTGAGGGATTCCTGCATCATCCCGATGTATTTCACCGTTTGTTCGGCATCCTCAGGTCTGCGTGAGATCCTGTTCAGGCCAATGCGCAGGCCTGCCAAGGGGTTATTGACTTCGTGTGCGATACCAGCAGTTAGTGTACCTATGGAAGCCATTTTTTCTGTCTGCAAGAGCGATTGCTGAAGCTGGTTCATCGCATTGTGGGTTTGCTCCAGTCGTTGAAGCATCTCTGAAAAATTATTGTATAACATATCAATCTCATCATCGCTTTTGAATATCCGCCTGATCCTGAACGACAGGCTGCTGGTAGCTTCACGAATGATTCGAACGCCATCCTGAATGGTCCGGATATCAATGTTCTGCGACTGGTTGCTGAGCACTCTAAGGGGTGTGGCAATGGTGTAGGAAAAGAACAGGGCCGCCAGCAATCCCAGCAAAAGAAACAGGGCAACCATAAACCACAGCGTGGTAATGGTCTCATTGACGTGATCCACAATCTCATTTTCAAGAATACCCAGCCGCACGTAGGCTACATTGCGGCTTAAGATAGGAACGCTGAAATCGCGGATAAACCGGTGGGAGTCTTCCTGATCACGAACGGAAACAATGCTGAGGGCGCTGTCGGGAATATTTGCCTCAAGCAGTCCTTCAGGAACCTGCTCAGGAAAGGAGTGGGCAAGCACCTCGCCCATTTCTGAAACGATAAAAACATAATCGATAGTCGGGTCGATGGCTTTGATCTCATTGATCAGTGAGTTCAGTCCCGCAGGGTCTTCGGAAAGGATATAAAACACGGCCTGCTCGGCCACTGCCCTTGCAATGAAATAACCCCGCTTTTCAAATTCAGTATTCAATGCATGGCTCACTGAATTGCGCACAATCAGCGCATTGAACAACCCAAACACCAGCACGGTCAGGCTGATGCCAATGGCAAACTTGGTAAAGAGGGGGATACGGGCTTTTTTCATTGCATCAAACGCTTTCTGGCTTCCCGGACCCCGTCATATAAAGTATCTCCCGAAAGGATGAATTTGTCAACCTGCAAGTGATTCAGAATACCTCGCCCTTTTTCGTTGAGGTGCAATTCCTGCAGAAACGACTGGATGTCAGCCTTCAGCGTATCAGGCATTCCTTTGGCGTTTACAATGGGCGGGATGCCAAAATAACCGCTTTTCTCAATGACCCGAATGTTCTCAACGTGACTGGGCTGGAAGGCTGAAAGATAGTCAAAGATCAATCCATTGACCGATGCCCCGTCCACCAGGCCACGCGAGACCATCTGGATAGAAATGTCGTGCGAATTAGAATACAGAATGCTTCCAAAAAAAGCATCGGCATGTGTACCCATATCGGCCAGTTTACCATCAATGAAAAGCTTGCCCGTAAAACACAAGGGATCGGAGTAGGTGAAAGACCTGCCCCGAAAATCTTCAAAGCGGCGGATGTCCGAATCCTGCCGGGTAATAACATAGCCCTGGTAATAAGGCAAACCATTGTGGAGGGGGACGGCCAGCAATTCGACTGAATCGGAAGCCACCACATATGCGCCGCTGCAAATAAAGGCAATGTCAACCTGGTTTTGGGCCAGCAGGCTGTTTACTTCCTCATAGGTCATCCGCTGTTTAAACTCAACATCCAGCCCCAGTTGCTCGGCCATATAATCGAAGAGATCCTTATAATAAATAAAACTCTCTCGCGGAGAAATCACCGTTGCAATGGCCACCCTGATGGAAGCCCTGGAATGGCTTGAGTCCGACATTTCCACTTCAGGAAGGACATCAGAAAAGTCAACCACAACGGTTTCCGTTTGAGGGCTCCGGCAGGAATTGCTGATCAACAGCAATACAAAGAACAGAAAAAGAAAAGGGAGTCGCACCAGTGTGTTGTTTTTCATAGGTTTACAAAAAAACAAAAATAAATAATTTCATACTTCAAGATACAAAAAATCAAGGACTTCTCCGAGACACATTCCGGTCAGTAAGGATTTTTACACTCTGATCAATAAAAAATTAATTTCGCACGAATTTCAAATGGACGAATTTGACTTCATGGTTGAACCAGGCATATACCATCCTCGGAGTTAATACGGAGTTTATTCGGTTTAAACCGAATAAACTCCGTATTAACTCCGTATTAACTATGAAGGGGAAAATTTATTAGAAGGTAAACTATTGGAAATCAGCAGGTAAAAAATATTAAAACCGGCTGACCAAAAGCCAGCCGGTATACAATTTTAGCAAGTTTAACAATAAACAACCGTAAAAATGAAGCCTGCATTTATTATTTTTTCGGATCTTTTCCCTCTTTCTCCGCTTCGGAAGCATCCTTAAAAAAATCTTTTCCGGTTTTTTTTTCGGGTGCCATATAAAACATAACCCTGGAATGTCTTTCCTGGGCAAAGGCTTTGCGCATATCCTTCTCGTTGGCCCGGTAGGACATTGCATTGTCAATCCCGTGTTTTTTAGAAAAAGCATAGACATCGTGGTTAGCCCCGATATAGGTGATGGTCCAGCCCAGCTTTTTGAGCTCGTCAATCAGGGCGGTGATGGCCATTCCGCTGTATTCACGCGAGGCGTTTTCCTCACCATCGGTCAGGATAGTCACCAGCACTGCCGCATCCTGATAGCCGTCCAGGCTGTCCCTTTGCTTGCTCAGGGCAAAGCCCATCGCATCGTATAATGGGGTGCCATTGCGGGGCTGGTACTGATCGGCGGTAAGGGCTTTCAGCATGGAGGCAGGCTGGTTGAACAGCTGGGTTTTGATGCCATCGGTGTTGAAGGAAAAGAAGGAAACAAAATGCACCTGGTTTTCATTGCTCGTTTCCGCCTGCCTGATGGTTTCAAATACCTCGTTAAAGCCGCTCAAAGTGGCGTTCTTAATAGAATGCATCGAGCCGCTCTCGTCAAGGATAATCAGGTTGAAGATCTTCATTAAGCTTTTCATAACGTAGGGTTTTATTGGTTAATAATGATTTTCGGGATTCCGGAGCTATTACATTTTTTATTAATTTTATACTTAAGAATGAAACACGGGGCGGTAATTTTTCGTTAATCATTATAAAACGTAATCTACCCACCAAAAACTAGTGCTAATTTACGTATTTTAATAATATAAAACGTAATTTTTCATAATTTTTTTTAATTTCTTCCTCCCTTGGAAAGCGAAGCACTCATAGAACGCCTGAAAAACATCCGGAAAGCCGCGGGCTTGACCCAGAAAGAGTTTGGCGAACGGATGGGAATGGCCCTCACCACCTGGGCCAGCATAGAACAGGGACGCAATCCCCTGAACGAGCGTGCCAGGATCCTGCTCGAACATATCTACGGCGTGAATCCCCGCTACCTGGATTATGGTCAGGAGCCTATGTTCAGAAGAAATTATCCCGTTGAAGAATCGGGAATCATGTTTTATGAAAAGGCCGATGATCCTCATATGGATTTGCCCAATGAGAACATGAACTTCAACCGAAGGAATAAAACTGCTGAAAGTAATTTCATATTGCGGAAATCCAGGTTGGAAGAACCTGAAAGCCCGGATTCTTTCAATCTGGAAAATACGAATGAAAGGCAAGATGAGAAAGCTCCCGGTGTTTGCCAGGAATGTCGTGAAAAAGAGATCGAGATCAGGCATCTGAGCGCAAGGATCCGCAGGCTTGAAAGTGAAATTGACCATCAGCGTAAAGTGATTGAATATTTAATGGAGAAAGGGCGATCCGGGGAGAATGCTTAGGATGAGGCATCGTCCATCCGGATTTGCCTACCTTTGTTTTTCAAACGACTAAACCTATGGCACTCAGCAGCAACCCCACCCTCATTGCCAAATCAGGCTTTGAACTGCATATTCATCCGGCCATGGCCAATCGAAGATAAAGGATACATTAACCCTAATTTAAATTTTTTTTTGATGAAAAGCACCAGCATTTTTAATATCAATCTGTTTAACAGGATCTTTTTGCTTCTGTTCCTTTTTACAATAGCTATTTCTTGTCAGGATGATGACAATCCCGAACCTTATGAACCCATATATCTGGAAAGTTATGAAAAAGTAATGACCCTAAGCCGTGAGGAGGTTCAGGAGCTAATTACTTCGGGGGGGCTTTTCCCACCTGCTGCTTCGGCCTTTGTTCAATATGGCGTGACCGCGGTAAGGATTACCTATCATACCATTGATGTAGAGGGAGAACCTATTCTGGCCTCGGGAGCTTTGTTAGTACCCCAGGCTAACGCAGCAATGCCAATGCTTAGCTTCCAGCACGGAACCCTTGCAAATGCCTCCGAGGCTCCTTCCCTGTTCGAATCTTTGTACACGGATCAACTGATGTTTTTTGCCTCCACGGGGTTCCACACCGCCCTGCCTGATTACATTGGTTACGGGGTTAGTGCTGACCGGGAGCACCCTTATGAGCACCGGGCAAGCCTTGCCACGGCTACACGCGACATGATCAGAGCTTCTTATGAATATTATAAAGTGGAAAACCTGGAAGAACCTGACAACCGGCTTTACCTTACGGGTTATTCTGAAGGAGGTTTTGCCACCATGGCTACGCTAAAGCTGATGCAGGAAGAACATAGCGATGAATTCTTGATCACGGCAGCTACCGTGGGTGCCGGGGCATACAATAAAACAGCAACCGCTGAATATGTGATCAGCTCCAACGAAAACCAGGAGTATATCAACACCTTTGTGTGGGTACTGGATGTTTACAATAGAATTTATCCGCAGTTGCAGCGTCCCTACAGCCATTATTTCAATGAGCCCTGGGCAAGCCAGATCGAACAGAACGGCGTGTTTACCCCCATTGAACTCAACCCATCCTTTTTGTTCAGAAGCGAATTCATTGAATCTGTTCTCGATGGCACTGACACTGAAATGCTTGATGCCCTGGCTGACAATGATTGCTATGACTGGAGGCCTGACTTCCCCATCAGGCTTTTTCATGGCGATGCTGACCGGCTTGTTCCTTACCTGAATTCACAAACTGCATACCAGGCAATGGTGGCCCAGGGTACACAAAATATTGAACTCATCACTACGGAAGGCGGCACGCACGAAACCACCCTTGAATCCTTTATCACGGGCACTTTCAATTTCTTCTTCTCGGTCCAGGCTAAAGAAGGGCGTCTGGAATAATAGGTTAGTCTTGTTTTCCCGCTTCCTGCAGGCAGGCATTCAACTGTCGGTAAAAACAGGATGCTTTTACTGAAAAAATTTTATTGCCAAGGGAGATGGCTCCACTGGCGATTCGTGTTTTTTCTTCATTGATTTTTTCTAGGGTTTCCGGAAACATCTTCTCCAGATCTGAAGCGACAAAAGCCTTTAGTGCCATTTCAAGCAGCACCAGGTCGTGATGCATGCCCAAAGCCTGCGACAGTTCTTTAAGGTCACTGACCCAAGCTGAAAAGCGGCTGGGCCAGAGTTCAAGCAACAATTCCATTTGATACCAGAGGTATTTCACCTGTTTTCGCCATGCGTGAAGAGCGTTGTCATCCTGAGCCTTTTTCAGGCCCTTAAAACGGCTTTTACAGCCAAGATAGGTAGCTTTGGCGCCGGTAAGAAAAATCGCTGAGGGCTCTTCTTTTGGCTCCCACAAGGGAATTTCCTTCTGCAATATGGTCAGGTGGTGGATAACTTCCTTTCGGGCTTCTAAAGCGTTATCCTTACCCTGGAGTTTCCTGCGCTGATCCATCAGGCGTGCACGAAACCGAATCAAAAGCGTTCGCTCCTCCCCTCGCTCTATATTCTTGATCATTGGCTTCAGCATACGTGCAACCACTTCCGCATCACGGATCCTGCTGAGTTTCCTTCCCTGGTCGCGGAAAAAATGATCAAGCCGTTTGGTTTCTGGTTTCCCAAGACCAAATCGCGACATACGCACCAGGCTTCGCAAGCGCTTGAACAGCAACCTTGCTTTGTGAACATTGGATTCATCCGACGGAATGGCGGCAAGCTGTTTAAGAGTCTCACGGATGTATGCACCCGTTAGCCGGGAAAGGTTCCTGCCAAAAGGTTCATCAAAATTTATTCCAGGATTTTTCAATGCCAATTGATTTGAAACCGTATGCAATTTACAACGATTGTGCATGATAAAAAAAGAAACCCGGGTGGTTTTTCCATCCGGGCTTCCTGAAAAGGGCAAAATGCATTGTTTATTCCTGCACGCCTAACTGTACTTCGCAAAAGATACGAACCTCATCGCTAACAAGGACACCACCGGTTTCAAGGGCAGCATTCCAGTTAAGGTTCCAGTCCTTGCGGTTGATCTTCCCACTGAGGCTGAATCCTGCCTTCAGGTTACCCCAGGGGTCCTTCATAGTGCCGCCAAAATCAACATTGAGGGTCACAGGTTTGGTCATATCCTTAATGGTCAGGTCGCCATGAAGTTTAAAAGTCTCATCATCAAGTTTCTCAATTTTGGTAGAGATGAATTTCATTACGGGGAATTTATCCGACTCAAAGAAATCACCGCTGCGCAGGTGTTTATCCCTGTCCTCGTTGTTGGTGTCAACAGAAGCAGTCTTGGCTTCAAAGTTCACCTTAGCGGTGTTGAAATCCCGGCCATCTGTTTCTGCTTTCGCTGAAAATTCGCGGAAATATCCGGTCACAGTCGTGATCATCAGGTGCTTTACCTTGAACTGGATTTCACTATGGGTTGGGTCCGATGCCCATTTTGTAATTGACATATCGTTTGATTTATTCATTATTAAATGCGTTTTTTATTTGAAACAACAAACTATGCAGATTGTTTAATATTTTAGCTCCAATTCTTCAACAAGAAAAATTCCATATATTTGTTTACCAAACCACCTACCCATGAAAAAACTTTTTGTTTATTGTGTGTTACTGATGACTTGCCTGGGCTTGTCTGCGCAGGAATTGCCAAGCATCAAACTTAACCCGCCCGATACTCAGCGGGGATTGCCGGTCATGCAGGCCCTCAAGCTACGGTCCTCAACAACAGGGTTTTCTTCCATAGCCCTGAGCCAGCAGGATCTGGCCGACATCATCTGGGCAGCCAATGGGGTCAATCGTCCGGATGATGGAAAGCGCACTGCCCCTTCGGCCCGCAACAGCCAGGATGTGGATGTTTATGTAGTAATGGAAAGCGGCGCCTTTCTTTACAACCATCATGAGCATGCTTTGGTTCCTGTTGCAATTGGAGATCACCGTCAACTGGTTTCGGGCAGGCAGACCAATATGGCCAATGCCCCATTGATGCTCGTGCTGGTGTCAGATTTTTCCAGGTTTTCCGGAAACAATGAGGAGCTAAAGTTACGCTGGGGTGCCATGGATGCCGGCATCGTTTCGCAGAACATTGCCGTTGCCTGTGCTGGCCTTGGACTGGTTACCCGTCCCCGGGCGTCAATGGATGTGGAAGGATTGAAAAAACTCCTGAAGCTTACTGAAACTCAACATCTGATGCTGAATAATCCGGTAGGCTATCCCGCAAATTGATTAATAGATTAACTTTTGGTTGACCCACAGGGTCTTGCTACTGACATTGATCAAATAAACCCCGCTGGGTCTATCCCACAAAGGGACAGGAATCACATTATGCCCCGCTGCAGCCTCCCATTCCGTCCGGTATAGGATCTTTCCTGACATATCAAACACCCTAACCGTCACGTCCTGTGGTTCGGGAAGGCTTAAATGAAGGCGTGGAGCACCAAGAATATCCTGTTCAAACCAGATTCGAACATTCAGCGCTATTGGCTGGGCGACAGAAGTAACAAGGTCCAGTTTTTGCCTGAGCAAATCCGAAAATTGCTCGGGAGTTACAAAAACAACATCCTGTCCAATCTCGGGATCTTCCTGGATGTTTTGCATGATAATATTCAGTCGTGAGAGCGTCATATCAGAAGGGTTAGAGGCCCCTACGGTCGTTCCATCCTGCCTCAGGCGCTGATAGCCTGCCAATAGAAAATTGGGTGCGGGTTTATTCCGGAGCTTATTCAGGATTCTTGTAGTAACATTTTGAAGGTCTTGAACATCGGCATAAAAGGTATCATCGTTCACGTGATTATAAAGCAGTCCGCCAAAGTTGATGTAGGCCTTCTGCGTCGTTAATCCCGGGTCAAATAGGAAGGTCAGGTCGGTTCCTGTTAATTCAGAAAAGTTTCCAAGATTACCGAAATTAAAGTTATTTGAGATCTCTATACCTCGGAAAGTACTTACTCCTGCCCCATTGTAATGCTTATAGGCATAAACCGCAGGAATGCTGTAGGCCTGCAACAACAGACTGCTGGTCTCAATGGCTCCTGAGAGATAATCTGCAGGGAACACGTCAGGATAAGCGTATCCAAGAGGTGTGGTAACCGAGACAAATCCATCCTTTGCAGTGGCGGTGCGAAAATAATATTGCCCAACAAAAGGAAAGGTTTCAAACATATGCAGGTTAAACCCCCAACCAAGAGGCACTTCTCCTCTGAGGCCTGAATGCCAGGCACCACCCTGGAAGCCCAAATTCCAGTTGCCGGCATCTCCCTCTGAGCCAAGAAACAGGACGTAATGCTTTTCTTCAAGGGGGACGGTCCCGGGAAGGACAATGGAAGGCCTTTGATATGGAAATTCATCATCCACCGGAAAGATATGGTGCCATGAAAGGTTGCTCAGCAATGTTTCATGGAAACTTCCTCCCCAGGCAGAAATCCACTGTACCAGCGGTTCAGGCCGCATCCAGCCATAAACATGGAATATCTCACCGGGACGGCAGGACCGTAAATATGCCATTACCTGTTCAATCATTTCGGCTTTTTCATCGGTCAGCGAGTAGAAGTTTAGTGATTCTGTACCTGCTAAATTAAGTTGAAACATCCGCTGACTGACAGCCCAGTCGGTAATCTCACGAAGGTAAAATTTTGAAGGATTTGTGCGGGTAAGCAGTGTTTCCAGTGCCCAGTTCAAAATAGTAAAGTACCTCTGCTCCTGACTGAAAGAACTATTGTTCCAGGGATGGTCTCCCAATTCAAGTCTCGCTGAGATTCTGATGGGATCCTGCCCATGGAAGTGATCCGTAACCAATACGCTGTCCGCTATTTCTACTTCAATGGTGGAGTTATTAAAGGGAAGGGGTATACAATCCGTCAGTCCACCGATCATTGCGGCCATTTCTGCCTGCCATCTAAAATTCTGTCCGCTGAAGTTGCCATAGGTAAGACTGGGGTCGTAAGTAACGGCGCCATCGATGTCCTCTGAAAAATGCTGAACCAGCGCATTAATATCCGAAAAAACTGTGAAATACACATCCCCATCAGAAACATAAATGTCACGCCATTTCTCATCTGTCTGGTTATAGCTCCATGTTTCATAAACATTCAGGAGATAGAGTCTGGGGCTCTCCCTGTTCACAATACCAGCAATGGTCATGGCAATCAGTTTATTTTCCGGAGCAGTTCCCGTGCCATCAAATAGTACGGCTTGAATGGGATTTCCAACCACTGCTGAAGGCAACAACAGAAAGAAAAGAAAAATTCGAATATACTTCATAACCAATAAAAAAACGAGGTGATTAAACTTCCTAATCAACCTCTCAAAGATAAGAATCCTCATAAAATCAAATGCTAAAGAATCACTCTTCCCGCACAAAGCTTTCAATCCTTGATTTGATCTGCGAGAGGGCTTCACTCACTTTTGTCTCGGGGGTAATGATATTATATTCTCCCCAAAAACTTTCATCATACTGATAGCCCTGATCCACAAACACTACCTTAGGCTCAAGTACTTCCCGGCGGTTGAACCGGCTGACGTTTTCTTCCTCAATCTTACCCACAGCCATTTCAATAAAAGCAGTATAACGATTGCTGAACAAGCTGCCTTTGCGGCGGAATCTCAATTTCAGCTCCCCCCGCAAATGGTTTAAATAATACCGGCCATTGTAATATAGATAATTGATGGAATAAGTCGCACTTTCAATCCTGGAAACATAATTCGGGTTCCGTTTGGTAAGGAAGCGATGCTGTAGCTGGTTAATATATTTCCGGTCGATCTCAAAATCAGCTTCTATCACCGCCAGATCTTCCTTATCCAGATATATCATACCAGTAAACAGGGGTTCATTGACAAAGGGATGGGGCTTAAACTCGATGGCAAAGACACTGCGTCCATTGCGATTCATCAGGTCAGCACTGGTAAACTCATAATCATCCATGAATTCCTCATCCAGAAAGTCAGGGAGTTGCTTCATAATATCCAGTTCAAGCACGCTTTGCACCCCTGCCTTTAATTTCAGCACAAGGGTATCACTGCGATCCACATTGGTGATGTTGCGGGCCTTATGCAGCATGACCTGGTCCTGGGCGGTGGGTGTAGTGTAGGATGACTTGAAAATTCTGAAGATGGCCTCCGAGTAACTCAGAAACTTGTCGTTGCGCTGAACTCCTTCCCGGTAAAAACTTACAAGATATACCGGATGATCGCTGTAATTCTCAGGGCGCCTGGCAAGAGCTTCCTTGATCAGCTCCCTCGGGTCGTAATAGCGAATAATTACCTCCTGCATGGAAATATAATCCGTCTCCATCAGGATATCTACCTGGTTATCAAGTAGTAGCCGCAAAGGAAGTGACTGGCTTTTGTATCCCAGGTAGGAAACGTGCAGGTCCTGCTCCATTATTTCCATTGGAAGTCTGAGCTGGAAGTAACCTTCGTTATTGGTCGATATCCCCAGGCCCCGTTCAGGGAGACCCACGGATGCAAATGGCAAGGGATTTCCCGATACCTGATCAAGCACCCGGCCCCGAACCACAAAAGTGGAAGGTTTTACAACATTCGCTTGCAAAGGAGCCATTTCTTCGGCTACCGGCTCAGCGCGAAAAATTAGAATATGGTTCTCAATCGTACGGTAACTTAAGGAAGGGTCGTTCAGGATCTCATTGAGCAGGGTGCGCACATCCTCACGGGTCCGTTTGATGCTTACCCTAAGGTTGTTGTTGATGAGTTCGCTGTCATAAATAAAAAAGCAACCCGTCTGGTTTGAGATCTGGTTTAAAAGTGAATAAATCGTGCTGGTTTGCCTAGGCAGACTGACCTGGTCATCCAGTTGACAGGTCTGTCCTTCAGCGTCCAGAGGATAGAGCAGAAACCCAAGAACAAAGACCAGCAGACTTTTTGCCAGTGAATGAACACTGGGCGGTATAAGACTCTTATGTTTTGTTCCATTTCCCATATTACCTGGCCGTAAAAACGATGCTTGAATCGGGTTGCACCTGAGCCTGCAGGTTCATGGAAAGGCTTATCAATTCAATGATGGTGGGCAATGAATTATTGAAAAAGGTTACAGTCATTTGGCGACTGGCAAGGCTTGGATCTCCAAGCTCAAGGCTGGCTTGATAGTTCCGGTTGATTACCGACAAAACATTCGCAAGCGATTCGTCTTTGAAATGCATCCGGTTCTGGCGCCATAGGGTCAGTTCCAGGTCATTGTTCCGATACTTGCTGAAATGGCCTTCCCTGACCGACAATACTTCACCGGGCTCAACCAGCACCTTGTCCCTGGCTTGCCCCCTGACCTCTACCTGAACAAGGCCTTTTTCAACAAACAAGTCAAAATCATTCTCTCCTGTTCTTTTAATGTTAAACGAGGTCCCCAGCACCTCGATGAGGGCATTGTCAAGATCCACTCTGAATGGTTTCTCAGGATTATGCTGAACCTCAAAATAGGCTTCACCCGCCATTTTAACCCTGCGTTCCTTTGCTCCGAATGCCTGGGGATATTCAAGGGTGGTGTTGGCTGCCAAATAAATCACCGACCCATCCTCAAGGAACTTGACAAGGGTCTGGTCATCCTGTTCATTGGTCAGGGCCAGCAATTCGACTTGTTCAGGCCTGTTAGACAGTAAGATAAACACACTCCCGGCCACGATGAGCAACAGGAAGCTAGCCGCCCACTTCATCCACACCGGGAAAGCCCTGGCAGGCTGAATGTCCTGCTGCTCAGGCAGAAGACCCTCTTGTTCAAGCCGGCCATGCAATTTCTCCCAGGCCAGATCTGTATCAACGGTGATCATTGTTTTCGTTGGTTTCATCTTCTTATGCTTTCATTGTAAAGGCCAGGTCTTTATCTCAGGTTCCTCTTGGAACCTGGCCAGTCGTTCTCTTAATAGTTTCAGGGTTCTAGTCATATCGGCCTCCACCGTTTTTACCGATACCGACAACTCTTCGGCAATTTCATGGTATTTCAAACCTTCGTAACGGCTCATTTTAAAGACCACCCTGCATCTTTCCGGTAATGTGGCAAGCGCTTCATCTATTTCTCTTAGCATCTCCCTTGCCCCGATCTCATCGGTCACCAGCACCTGTTTGGGCTGTTCATTCCCTGCCAGCACCCGCTCAGCATACCTGCGGCGAACATCCTGCCTTTCAAGGTGCTTGAGTGAGGCATTTCTCACTGCGTTATACAGGTAAGCTTTCACTGAGACTTTAATGTTTATTTCTTCCCGGTTTTTCCAATAGTTGAAAAAAAAGTCCTGCACAATCTCTTCCGCCGTATCCAGATCCTTTACAAAACCCACAGCTAGCCTGCACAAAGGTTCATAATAAGCCCGGAATAGGGTTTCGAAAGCCTGGATATTGCCTTCCTTCACCCTGTATTGAAGCCTGATCTCGTTTTGTACTCCCTTCATCCGGAAAGATATTGTTTTCAAATTTAGGACTTTTACCGGCCTTTTGGGTCAAGTAAGGGATTATTCTCTCATAATACCCGGAAAAACCCGGGAAGCAATAAGGTGCTGGCATTGCTTCCCGGGCTTTTTTTTCACTTGCATTTCATTTTACGTTAACCAAAGCCTCTGGGTTTTGATTATTCCTTTTCCAGTTTGGTGTTCAGTTTACGGATAGCTGATTCAATGCTTTCGTCGGGTTCGATCACATTGTATGCGCCCCAGAAATTCTCATCGAAATATACGGGGACCATATCTGCCAGAATGTTACTCCTTCTGAAGGTTTCCCTTACGGGGAAGCGTTCCTCGCCATCAGGTCTGCGCTCTGTAATTGCCAGCTCAGACATCACCAGGTAATTGGTCCGGAAAATTTTCCGACGCCAATCGGCAAAGAATTCAAGCTCGTTGCGAACATAGTTCACGTGATATTTTCCGTCTATCTCAATATAGGTCACCAAATAGCTGGTGCGGGTTGGGGTAAAACGCAGGCGGCTGGGTTTGCGCATGACAAAGTTCTGCACGGCTTTATTCCTATCCGAAATATCCAGGCTGAATTCTGCCATGGTAATGGCCATTTTTTCGGTTGAGATATACAGACGGCCATAGTAAAGGGGATAAGGCAAAGTCACCCTGGGCGAAAATTCAACCACGTAATTGGCCTCATCTTCCACCTGAACCAGGTCAACCAGTTCATAATTATAATAGTTTAGAAATTCCTGATCTAAAAGGACATTGGGGTTTTTAACGATGTCAAGTAACATGGATACGTGAGGTCCACCCTGCAGTTTAACAATCAAGGTATCCATCTCTTTCACATCACCGCTTTTCCTGCCCTGGATGATTTTCACCCGGTCAGTTCCACTGCGTTTAAAATAGGGGGTCTGGTCAACTTCCACTACCGCCTCTGAAATGGAAACATAATCGCGACGCTGTTTAATGGCTTCACGATAAAAACCGGTCAGGCGATAATTCTGATCGGGATAATTGGAAGTGATCTTCGCAATGGCTTGCTCCACCAGGCTGCGCGCATCATTGGGTTTGATGACCACTTCCTGAAGCAATACAGATGTCGGCTCCAGCAAAAATTCGTGGCGTTCGCCCAGCAAATAATCGTCAATCCTGAATTTTGAAGTGTGATATCCCAGGTGGGAGATGGTAAAATGGGTGGCCCTGAGGTTCTTTTCAACCTTCAGGATAAATCCGCCATCCACATTGGTTACAGTCCCAACCTCAGCCTGATCAACAAACACACTGGCATAGGCAATGGGGCGACGCGTCTGTGCATCTCTGACCATACCGGTAATGGTATGGAAATCTGCTGTTGTTTGGGAAAAACCTGCAGGTAACAGCAAGAAAAAGGCAAGCAGACCTGTCAGGATCCGGAAATAAGCTCTTGTTTTCATGGTAAAGAGGGATTAAGGTAAATACTGTTTAAAATAGCTTTCAGTATTAAGACCCTTAACCCCTGTCTATACCCTAAAAAAATATTAAAATTTATTCCTCGAATCGTTTATTGAACTTCTGGATAGCCGATTCAATGGATTCCTCAGGCTCAATGACGTTGTAGGCGCCCCAAAAGTCAGGGTCAAAATACTGGGGCACCATATCCGCCAGGATGTTTCTTGGCCTGAAGGACTCGCTCCTGGAAATCCGTTCAGCGGTTTCCGGGACACGCTTTGTAATGGCCATTTCTGACATGATGGTATAACCCGTCCGGAAAATCTTACGCCTCCAGTCGGCAAAAAACTCCATTTCATTGCGCACGTAATTGAGGTAAAACTTGCCATCCATATGCTTATAGGTCACCAGGTAACTGGTCCTTGTAGCGGTAAAACGAAGAGAGAGCGGTTTTCGCACAATAAAGTTGCGGGCGGCTTTTTCGCGGTCGCTCAGGTCCAGGCTGAACTCGGCCATGGTAAAAGCAAGGCTTTCCACATCAATGTATAACCTACCGAAGTATAGCGGAAACGGGAGGGTGACCATGGGTTTAAAACTGACCAGATAATTCGACCGCCCGTCAATAACAACAACATCCTCGAGTTCATACTCATAGTACTGCAAAAATTCCTTGTCGAGGATGACATCCGGATTTTTCACCACATCGAGCAGCATCGACACATGCGGACCACCTTGAAGCTTCACCAGCAAGGTATCCATTTTCTTCACTTCCCCGCTCCTGCGTGCCTGTATGATCTTTACACGGTCGCGTGCCATCCGGAAACCATAGGAAGTCTGGTCGACCTCGACCACGGCTTCTGAAATGGACACATAATCGCGCCTTTGCTTGATGGCTTCACGGTAAAAGCCCGTCAGCCTTTGATCCTGATCCGGATAATTGTCGGAAATTTTATCGATGGCATTTCTAACCAGTTCCCTGGGGTCATCCGGACGTACAATCACCGGGGGAAGGGTCACTGAATGCGGTTCGAGGAAAAATACCTTACCACCCTCCAGGCTGGCTTCAATCTCAAACGTGCCTGTGAGGTAACCCAAATGGGAGATGCTGAACCGATTTGCACCGAGCGATTTTTGCACCTTCAGCGAAAAGACTCCGTCCAGGTTAGCCACGGTGCCAATGGTTGTCCCTGGAATAAAAACACTGGCAAAAGCAATGGTCTGACGGGTCCTGGCATCGCGAACCACCCCACTGATGGTTTGAAAGGTCTGCTCTGCAGGCTGAGCAGGCAGGATACTACTGCCTAAAAGAACTGCAAAAAGGAAAATTATGGTCTTTTTCATTTTTTCAGGTTTTGAATCGGAATAAAGTTAATGATTTTCGGGGAATTTCCCCAAACAAGGCTACCATTTCATAAACCTCCAACACCACTGTCTCTTAACTACCTTATCAGGATTTAAGCACAAAAAGAAAATGTCTCCCTGTTTACCAAACCCTTTCCCTCCCATCCATTTAACATCCGGAGGGTTTGGCTTACCGCTGTTTACCCAGTTCCTCGACGATCCGGATCTTGTTGATCAGCAGTTTCACGATATAGTCCAGGCGGCTGCCCTCCAAGTAATCGGCCGGCGCAATATAATCGACCCTTCCGTGGCGGACCAGTTCACGGCACAACTGCTCCTGCGTGGGTTTTCCAGGGGGAGAATCTTCGTTGGTGTTGTAAACCGCCACAGTAGCCCCACCCTGGTATCGCACCATCTTCATAGCAGGGACATCGGTTTCCCCATCGCCAATATAAATCATCCTGGAAAATGGAACTGGTTTTTCTTCTTCCGGAACATGCTTGTTAATCAGGGTATTGTCGTGCGAGTTGTCGATGCCCTTGTTTATGCGGAAAAGGTACTGGGTTTTGTTTGTGTAATTAATGGCTAGTGCAGGCCATTCGGCCACGCCGGTTTCGTCGTATTTAAATCCTGAAGCAAAAATGTTCTTGAAATGCCTGGCAATGGCAGTGCCTGCAATAAACTCGCGCAAGCCAGAAGAAATGATGTGATGTTCCAGCCTGATCCCCTGCCGGAGGGCAAAAGCGTTGATACGGTCGAAATAGACCTCCACCCCCTGGAAAAAACGAATGTCTCGGCCAAAATGCTCAAAGTCTTCCCGGTGGATGCTGATATTTTTTTCGCGGGCTTTGCGAAGCATCAGCTGCATATAAGCCAAAATGCCGTCCATATCGTTGGCTTCAGCAATGGCATTGGCTTCCGACCAGAAGGCTTCCTTGGCTATCCCCAGTTTCGGCAGGAAAGAATGTTCCTGCATATTCCCGGGCGCCAGCGTCCCGTCAAAATCATACGCAATGGCAACATCAATAATTCCTTCCGGGCTCTCTTCAAAATTTTTCATTTCTCATTCTTTCTTTTTATGGCATCCCTTCGAGCCTAATAACCCTGATCTGGTCGAGGTCTTCCAGGTTGATGATGGCTTCCGTTTCCCATATTCCTGTCAACGACCATTCATTGCCAGGCAACAATCGCTTCTGATCAAAATTATTGGCCACCGAAATGGTTTTGTTAAGGGGGTTACCTTCCTTGTCGAGGGCCTCAAACACCATCCTCAGGCTCCTGGAATCTTCAATGGTATCCATGGCTTCAATATTGAACCGCAGCACCAGGTTGCCCCTTGAAACGTGTTCAATAATGGCTTCAGGGATCCGAACGGGCAAAGGCCCGGGATATTCCACCGGAATGGCTTTGCTCAGGTTTGTGATCCTGACTTCCTGGTTGATGGCGTTTTCCCATTCGTATTCAATACGGTCGAACTCATTCATATAAGCAAGGCTGTTGGCAATATCACCCGATCTTTCAATGCCTTCAACTAATTCAATGATCTGCCCGTGGTATTTCTTCTCCACGGATGGAATCCGCCCCAGGTAAGGGTTTTTCTTTATCGCCCCGCCACACGAAAAAAGTGCTAAAGTCATTACAATTACTGCTAGGGATTGAATCGAAAGGGTTTTCATTGGGATAGGGAAAAAATTCAGGTTAAATAGCAAAGGAATGGTTTGGTCCTTAAAATTAATGATTTTCTGAATATTCAGACATTCAGTGATGATTACAGGCCATCGGCCCTATTCTTTTTGTTATTATTGGTTCATACCATCGAAATAGTTTAGACGGTGTTTATTCGGTTTAAACCGAATAAACACCGTCTAAACACCGTATTAACTATGAATTTGGTCAGAATTTGGAATGTCTTCCCCATAGCACAAGAATGTCTCAATGCATTACCAGATGAGGAAAATCGCAAAGCGGACAGTCTTTTTCCTGCTTGCCTATGGGGCGGGTACTTCAAATGCAAAACCATGTTAACAGTTGAAAAAACAATCAGGCAATAAAGTATTTATTTTATGCATAAATTTGATTTATCAAAAACCAAAACCATTTACTATGAAAAAAGTCCTGATGGCTATTGTGGCCCTGATTTTACTTTTGCTTGTCATTTCACTGATCGCGCCCAAGGAATTTCCTATTGAGCGTGAAGTAATTATCAACTGCCCTAAGGATGAAGTTTTTCAAAGGGTAAGGTCACTTGAATTCCAGGAGGAATGGAGTGTTTGGGGAAAGCTTGATCCGAATGCCCAATATACCTATACCGGGGTGGATGGAACCGTTGGTTCAGTGCAATCGTGGGAAGGCAATAAGGATTTAGGCAAAGGTGAGCAGGAAATTACCGGCATCACTGAAGGAGAGCGGATTGATTTTGAGATCCGGTTTATTAAACCTTATAAATCCACCAGCGATTTGTTTATCACCACCGAAGCACTGGGCGAAAGCGAAACTTTGGTCAAGTGGGGCATGGTGGGTAAAATACCGGTTCCCATGAATTTGTATATGTTGTTTTCGAACATGAACAAAACCCTGGGAACCGACCTGGAGGAAGGCCTCCAGAACCTGAAGATGATTATGGAAGGAGCATAGCGCAAGAAGTTTTCCATTATTGCCCCTTATTCCATACCCAGGCTTTAATGCATGATGCGCATTCCGGCTCCGCTGCCTGGTCTGTGGGTTGAATCAAACACATTGAGGGAGCGGTTGAGTGAATAGGTAAAGGTCAGCAGAAAATATCGGCCCAGTGAATTGGTCACCTGGCGCTGGATATAGTTGGCATCGGCCGTTTGGGTGACGCCCATATCCTGATTGAGCAGGTTGTAGCCCGAAAATTTCAGTTCGCCTGCATTGCCCTTCAGAAAAGATCTCGAGAAGTTAAAATCGAGTATAGGGATCTTTCGGTCGAAGGCTTCCGTGCGGCCTTCATAGATCTGGTAACGGTAACCTCCGCCGATCCGGTAGTTTTTCAGGAAGGTCCAGCTGCTTTCAATCCCATAAGTTTGATTCAGGAACGCCTGTTCCAGCACACTGAATTCGTATTTTGTCAACTGCTGATTAAAATTGGCTGTAAGGTTGGTTTCAAAGTTGTCATTGGGCCTGAAGGTATAACGTGCATTGGCACCCAGGATGTTGTTGGCAATATCCTGTTCCACCTGGTTCAGTATGTTGATGCTTTCGGAGTGGGTAATGGTGCTTCCCACCATAAACCGGCTTTTCAGTTTGGTAAGTCCGATGTTGAAGTTTATGTTGGCCCTCAGGTTGAGGTTCTTATCAACGTTGACAGGGGTTACCGTGCGTACCAGTTGTTCGTCAACGCTGGTGGCATTGGTAATGGCATTGCTGACATAATCGGCTGTCAGGAAGGTGAAGAACCCGAAGGAATTGAGCGGATTGAAGGTATTGAAGCGCACTAAGGCACGATGACGGAAAGAAGGCTTCAGTTCGGGGTTACCAATATAGATATTAAGG
The DNA here is from genome assembly GCA_036351255.1 of Bacteroides sp. Taxonomy (NCBI): domain Bacteria; kingdom Pseudomonadati; phylum Bacteroidota; class Bacteroidia; order Bacteroidales; family Bacteroidaceae; genus Bacteroides; species Bacteroides sp. The sequence goes on along the minus strand of JAZBOS010000013.1, from coordinate 11,618 downwards.
GGGTCGCGGTTGTCAATCAGGGGTTGCAGCTGCAGGATGGAAGGTTCCTGAACACTTGTTTCGTAATTTACCATCATCCGCCGGAAACTATTGAACTGGTAATTGAAACGAACAACCGGCAGTACGTGGGTGTAATCCTTTCGGATCTCCTGGTCAGTAGAAATAAGGTTTCCTTCCAAACTGGTAATTTGGAGGTTTGATCCCACTGTCAGGTTAAACTGGTCACGGTTCAGGTTGAGATTGAGTCCTGCGCGCTGAAACAAGTAGGTATTGTTATACTGGTTGGTAAGCAATTCGTTGGGGGTCAACACCTCTGCTTCCCTGTCGAATACTTGTTGGTCGACCTCATTGTAATTCCGGGTGATCCGATAATTCGCTTCAAGAAAAAGCTTGTTTAACAGGGGTTCGGTATAGCTGGTGTTGAATCCCAATGAGCGGTTAACAGTTCCCAGCATGCTGTTTTGAAGCAATTGCTCATCATAGGGGTCATCGCCAAAATAGCGGTTCAAAGCATCGAGGGTGGCTTCCTGGTCATTCTGGTTGGTGGAGAAGTCAAGCCCTGCAGTGATGGTTCGTCCGGGTTTGTTAAGGCGCTGCCGCCAAAGCAGATTGGTAACGAGGTTGAGAAGCTGTCCGCTGCTTTCGCTTTCCTGGACGCTGCTGTTTTGCATCAGGCCCAGGGCATTGAGGGTCTGGCTGTTGCTTTGCAGCAGCCCATCAGTATTATTGAGGCTGGTGTTGGCGGTCAGCAAGATGCTGCTGGCTTCGCTGAAGGTATGATCCAGCCGAAGATTCAGCCTGTGGTTTGCATTTCGGTTATCCTGGGTGCTGATCTGGTCAAAGAAGAAATTGCCTGCAGGCAAGAAGTTTTCCCGTTCAAGATCCTGGGTAATGTCGTGACCAAGCTGATTGTAAAAGTAGCTGGCAGTCAGTTCAGTTTTCTCCCCGAGTTTCCGGTTGACATTGGCCCCGCCGGCCCATGAAGTCATAAGGCCGTTGGTGGCTGGCAGGCCGTCAAAACTAAGGGGAATGCTTGTACTGCTGTTGTCCAGGGTAATCTGCATTCCACCCCCTCCCCTGCCACCCAGCAGGCCTTGCGCCCCTCCGCTGAAATTCAGGTAATCGCCAATGGAAAAACCAGTCTGATTCACATTGTTACCCATCCCCAGTATGGAAAGCTGACCTTTGTTGTCAAAACGGTTAATATTAAGTTTCCCCTGGAAGCGTTCTTCGGTGCCATAGGCAAGACTTGAATTGCCAAAAACGCCTTCCCTGCGGTCTTCCTTTAATTCGAGGTTGATGGTGCGCTCACGTTCCCCATCATCAATCCCAGTAAAGAGGGCTTGTTCGGAACGCTGGTCGAATACGTGGACCTTGGAAACAGCATCGGCAGGCAGGTTCTGTGTAGCCATTTTAGGATCCCTGCCAAAGAATTCCTTGCCATCGACCAATACACGCCGGACGGTCTCACCCTGTGCCACCACATTGCCATCCGATTCAACCACCAGGCCGGGCATACGTTTCAGCAGGTCCTCCACCACTTCATTAGGTAAGGGTTTAAAAGCCAGGGCATCATATTCGATGGTGTCGTTCTTTACCCGCATAGCTATCCTTTCCTCGGTGACGCTCACTTCACGCAGGGTGACCCTTTCATTCAGCAGGCTGAGTTCACCCAAATCGAGCAAATCCCCATCCGGAGGGGTAATCTTTTCAAAGCGGGTGGCATAACCAATATAGGTAATCCTCAAGAGGTATTCTTTGCGGCTGACATTTTGGATATTAAACACCCCATTCACATTCGTCAGGGCATAATTGGTCATGGTTGAATCGGCCGGATTCAGGAGCAGCACGGTGGCATTGGGCAAGCCTCCGTGTTCGGGATCGGTTACGCTGCCCTTGATAGAAAAGGCCTGGGCCTGGGCAAAAAGAACAGACACCAGGAAAATGGCAGTAAAAAAAACGCGTTGCATATATTAACTTGTTTAAACGGTTGAAAATTAGAAAACTCTTATTGGGCTACCACTGGAATTCAGTCTTTGCTTTTGCTCTTCAAGCAGTTTATCAAACTCCTTACGGCCTATTTCTTCTCCCCTGCTGGGTTTACGTAACTCTGAGTCAGAGGGCTCCCGGGCTTCAATTTCCCTGGCTACCCATACCTGATTACCATTGTTTATATCTACGGCCAGCACCGTTCCGGGCAGGGTCGTAAACCTATCAGGCCCCATCAAGGGAGGCAATTCCGGGGAAAACCATGCTGTAACCTCCTGATTGTTAACCGTATCAGTATACCAGGCCATCATGCACATATACCCAGCAATTTCCATTTGTTCGTATCCAAATTTCCAGGGTTCAATGCCCAAAGTATCAATAATGAGGTAATTCTTTCCCAGCAGGTCGCGGGCAACGATACGCTGCTGCGAGTTCCTGTCAATATATGTTTCAGACCTCGGGCCCCGTATCATCATGCGCATGCCACCCCCTCTTCCTCCGCCTGTCCCGGGAGGGAGTAATTCTTCCCGGGTCTTGTAGAGGCTTTCGCTGGGTGTAAAGAATAACTGGTAGTTTTCGGTACGAAACTGAGTAATCATTTCTTTTAATTCCGGACGATCTTCGGGAATGAAACTATGAGCATCAGTTATTACCTCGTAAGTAATGACTCCCTGGGTAACCTGGGCTGACAATACCAGGCTCAATAAGCTCAGCATGAAAAGGGGAAGGAATCTGTATATTCTCATATTCAATCAGGTATTAAAACAATTCTCTTGATAAAAACAGCTTGATTCAAATTCTGCAGCAAAACTAACCAAATGAACCTTATCCAAATGTTAATGCCAGTATAAATAAGGTTAATAAAAGGTTAATGCCTTGTCAGGTCAGGATTTAATGACTTAATTTTGAGGCATGCAAAAGAAAAACCCACATGGAGTAGTCATGCTTATGGTAGTAAGCATACTACTACTCATCTTGCTCCAGGGGCTTTGGCTGCGGGCAGAATATAAGGCGGCTTCTGATTCCTTTCGCCGGGAGACGAATCTGGTGTTCAGGAGCACCCTGTCTCATCTGGCCGATTCACTGTTTTTCAGCCAAGTAAGGCTCCTGCCCGAGTACGACAGCCTTGAAAGCCAGGGAGGACCTATCTCAGTAAGCATGTTTGCTGAATCGCATGACAGCCTGCCACCCGGCTCACCCCGGTTTCGGGAGAGAGAGATCAGGCGCCGGGAACAGGACTCAATCAGAAACAAAAGAAGAAACCTTGGTTTAGGTGGCAGCCAGCAAAGTCCAGATAGCATGCACATAGTGGTCATGCGCCCGAATGGACCTTCACCCGGAAACATGCGAAATATTTACCTGGCTTATGCTGAAGGAATTGAAAGTGATACTTTAAAAGAATTGTATCAGAAGGCTTTGCCCGACCGTTACCAGAACCTACCCATGGAAATTGTAATTCGTGAGGTGGACTGGCGTCAGCATTCCTGGAACCGCCCACCTCCGCTGCGCAACGACAGCATTCCGTTTATAACCGGATTTATACCCCTGGGAATGAATAAAATGTATGCCGCCAGTTTTGATGGGGTAAGGGCTTACCTGTTCTCCAGCATTCTGCCCCAATTAGGCTTTTCTGTGTTCATTACCGGACTTATTCTTTTGTCGTTTATTATAGTATTCCGAAGCCTGAGGTCACAGCAACGATTGCTGGAGCAAAAAAATGACTTTATCGGCAACATGACACATGAATTGAAGACCCCTGTAGCCACCGTCGGAGTAGCCCTCGAGGCGATGAAGAGCTTTGATGTATTAAAAGATCCTGAAAAAACACAAGAATATATTGACATGGCCCGCCATGAGCTGGACCGCCTGGGAATGATGACTGACAAGATCCTGAAAACTTCGGTCTTCGATTATGAAACGGAAATTAGGAACAACAAAACGGCTGTGGATCTTTTGCCTATTGTGGAAAAGGTGATGGCTTCCTTCCAGCTAGTGGCGGAAAGAAAGAAAACCCATTTTCATTTTGAACACAAGGGACAATCCCTGGTTATGGGACACCAGGAACACCTTACCCAGATGATATATAACCTGGTAGACAACGCTTTTAAATACGCCGGCGATAGCCCTGAAATCAAGGTATCGCTGGAAGAGCAGGCTGATTCCGCTGAGCTCAGGGTTTCCGATCAGGGTCACGGAATCAGCCTGGAGCATCAGTCCAGGATCTTTGAAAAGTTCTACCGGATCCCTTCTGGCGATGTTCATACGGTGAAGGGTTACGGCTTGGGACTGAATTACGTGGCCGGGGTTGTAAAAAGCCACGGTGGGAAAATTTCCATTGAAAGCAAACCCGGTGATGGTGCGATTTTTGTGGTAAAATTGCCAAAAATTGGATGATATGGATCGCACCAGGGTATTGTATGTTGAAGATGAACCTTTCCTGGCAAGGATTGTAAAAGAGAGCCTTGAAAGCCGTGATTTCGAGGTTAAGCTTGTTGCAGATGGGAAGGAAGCAATGAAGGAATTTGAGGCCTTCAAGCCGCAAATATGCGTGCTGGATGTTATGCTGCCCTTTAAGGATGGCTTTTCGTTGGCGAAGGAAATCAAAGCCATAGATTCAGGCATGCCCATCATTTTCCTGACCGCAAAGGTTCAAACCGAAGACCTCCTGAAAGGCTTTGCATCAGGAGGAAATGATTATCTGCGCAAGCCCTTTAGCATGGAAGAACTTATTGTCAGGATCCAAAACCTGCTAAAAATTACTACAAACAGCCAGGCTGCGATTCAGGATGCCGGACTTGAGAAAATCAGCCTTGGAAACTTTGAATTTTATCCGGAGCTGCTGGAATTGCATCGGGATGAAACGGCAAAGAAACTTTCGCACCGCGAGACCCGCTTGCTTCAAATGCTTACCAGCGACATGAGCAAACCCGTGTTGAGAAAAGACATCCTGCTGGAACTGTGGGGTGACGATTCATTTTACAACAGCCGGAACCTCGATGTGTATATTTCCCGTCTGCGGGATTATTTCTCAGGCGACCCCTCCATCGAAATCATTACAAAGAAAGGAGTGGGTTACCACTTTGTAGTCCATTCTTCCTTATAATAAACGTCCTTTGCAAAATGCATAATTTTCCCAAACCCCTTCGTTTGATATTTTTTGTTGCAATCATCGTGACATTTTCGGCCTGCTCACCTAAAACTTATAACGTTTTATCGAGCTGGCAACCCTCCTCTGTTTCCTTTGAACCGGGTCTTGAAGGGTTAGTTCCCCAGGGGGCTGATGGTAAAACCAAGCTTGGCTATGCCGTAAGTAATGATGAGGAGAGCCTTTACCTGGCTTTTCAAACCGATGATCCGGTTACCCAGATGAAAATCCTCAGGGCAGGCCTGGAACTGGAAATTGCAAGTCCCTACAAAGGGAATATCCCGGCCATGCTTAAATATCCTGTGCCAGAAGACCGGATCACCATCTTTGAAGGCATCGGCCGGGAAACGGGGCAAGGTGGCATGCCATCCGGAAACCGCGCAGGAAGGCGAGGCGGACAAAATCAGCCAGATCCAAAGGCGATTTTGCAGCGTGCCCTGGCAGAACAAACTAAAATGAAACTCAAAGGATTTCAGGATCACCCGAACGGCATGCAATCCCTTGAAAATGAAGATGGCATAAAACTGAATGTGGATATAGATGGCGAAGGGATGATGTTTTACCGGGTCATCATTCCCCTGAGGACGCTGGGGGTTTCAGGTCAAGCGCCAGCATTCCCTAAAGACGATTTTACTTTGACTGTCAGAATGAACGGTCTGGAGCGATTTGACAGGCAGGGTGGTGGTTATGGAAATCCCGGCACACGCGACCGTGGATATCCCGGTGGTATGCGACCGGGTGGCTCCATGACAGGGATGCCCTATGGCGGACAAATAGACAGCAGTGGGATGCGAGAACGGGACCCTTCCAGACTGTCAAAGGATGAGCGAATCAAGATCCTTTTTAAACTGGCCCAGAATAATTAAGACCAAAGCATTTTCGCACATCTCTTAATATTATCCTATGATCCCTTTCCGGCTTACAGGAAGGGATTTTTTATGAACAGGGGTAAAAGAATAAAATTTTTATCCTATATTTGCACATATAGCCATTTTTTGTGCAGTTGCGCATAAACTTCAAACCTCATGACCACAAAAGACCAAATCCTGAATGAAGCCCGCAAGGTTTTTGAGAAGTACGGATTCAATAAAACCAGCATGGGAGACATTGCCACAGCCGCACGTAAAGGCAGACGTACCCTCTACAGTTATTTTGCCAATAAGGATGAGATCTTTCAAGCTGTCATTGAGGTAGAAATTGACGCCCTGGCCAGTATCCTCAATGAGCTGATAGAGAGACATATGCCAGCCAGAGAAAAGCTCAGGGAATACATCCACATCCGAATGAACGCAGTAAAAAAGCTTACCATTTATTATGATGCCATCCGTCGTGATCTGGCAGAAAACCTGAGTGTTATTGAAAAGATCAGGAAGAAATATGACGAGATGGAGCAGGTGATGATTGGCCGTATGCTTGAGGAAGGGGTCAGTCAAGGGGTATTTAAAATTGAGAATACAAGCCTCGTAGCTGGTGCCATTGTTTTAGCAACCAAAGGGTTTGAATTACCATTGATCATGGGACAGAAGGGGTATGACCATAATTTACTTATCGACCCACTGATTGATGTCTTTTTTAATGGAATCTTATCCAGATAATCTGATTCAGGAAAAGAGATGGAAAAACTGGCTGCATTCATTATCCGCTCGAAGTTTGTGATTATCGTTGTGGTAATCACCATCACGATATATTTAGGTTTTTTCATAAAAGACCTGAAAATCAATTCCGATATCCTTGGGTATCTTCCTGAGGATGACCCTACAGCCACCCTGTTCAAGGAGGTTGGTGAGCAATATGGCGGTAATGACCTGATTATTGTCGGGATTGAAGGGCAGGACATTTTCACCTACGCAATGCTTGACCTGGTCAGGCAGGTGACCGACAGCATGCGTTCGATTGCAGGCATCAGCTATGTAACCAGCCTGACCAACGTGATTGACATCAGAAGCAGTGAATTTGGTATTGAGATCGGTCGTTTGGTGGATGAGTATGCCATACCGGGGGAAGTAGAAACACTTGAACGCCTGAGAGCCTATGCCCTCTCTAAAGATTTATACAAGGGAAATCTGGTTTCGGCCGATTGTACTTCCACCCTGGTGATTGGCAAGGTCATGACGGGCGCGAACCGCACCGAAGCCGTAGAGTCTATCCGGCAAAAACTTGAGGGGATATCTTTTGAAGGGAGGTTTTATTTCGGTGGCATGCCTGTGACTCTGCTTGAGCTTAGCAATGTGATCATCAGCGATATAAAATTCATAGCCCCAGTGGCTTTTCTGCTCATCTGCCTGGTTTTGTTTGCGGGCTTTCGCACGGTCCATGGAATCATTCTTCCGATGCTATCGGTTGTCATTGCCATCATCTGGACAATGGGGCTCGTCAGCCTGCTGGGATTTGAGATTACCATGCTGACCAATGTCGTCCCCGTGATATTGATGGCTGTTGGAAGCGCTTATGCCATCCATGTGGTAAACCGTTTTCAGGAAGAACTGCAGCATGATCCCTCAGAAGCTCTGAAACGTGCGCAGGCCTTCATCATTGTTCCTGTTTTCCTGGCATCACTGACGACCGTGTTTGGGTTTGTAAGCTTCATTGCAGGGTCTTACCTCACGATGATCAAGGAGTTTGGAATTTTCACTGCCTTGGGAATACTGTTTTCCTTTCTCCTTGCCGTGTTCTTCATCCCGTCAGTACTGGCTGCTATGAAAGTGAAAGGCACTCCTAAAACCCGGCAAAAACAGGGAGGAATGTTTCTGAAAACGATCACCCTGGGCATTGAGAACCAGGTATTAAACCATAAACACCGGGTCCTATGGATTTGGGGGATTCTCATTCTTTTCAGTTTGTGGGGCATTACCCGCATTGAGCGAAGGGTTGACCTGGTGGATTATTTCCAGGAAAATAACATCGTTAAGCAAAGCGAAATGCTTCTGAAATCGAAGTTCAATGGCAGTATGCCCTTGTATGTAAACATTCGGGGTGACATCCAAAGTCCGGAAGCCCTCAGGCTGATGAAGGAAACCCAAGCATTTATGGATGGGTATTCCTACATACCATTCAGCCAATCAGTAGCTGACATGATTGAAGAAATGAATGAGGTGATGGGAGAAGGTAAGCGAATTCCCGATGAACGGGCCAAGATCGAACAACTCTGGTTTTTGCTGGATGGGCAGGAAATCATGGAGCAATTCGTGAATTTTGATTTGACCGAGGGCTTGATTCAGGGTTATGTGGCCACAACCGATCTGGAAGTACTTCGTGAGATAGAACAGAATTTTGGTTCGTTTGCTGAGAGCCAAAGCGGGAAAGGTTTCAATGTTAAAGTAACCGGAATCCCCATCATATTTAAAAAACTCGATGACAGCATCATCAAAAGCCAGATCTACAGCCTCATACTGGCCATGATTTTAGTGGTGGCGCTGGTGAGCATATTACAACGTTCCTTTTTCAGGGGCATCTTGACCGTTATCCCGGTTTTTGTCACCCTCCTGGTCCTTTTCGGTACCATGGGGCTGACGGGCATACCTCTTGACATTGCCACCGTTTTGAGCGGGAGTGTAACGATAGGGATCGGCATTGATTACGCCATCCATTTCATGTCGCATTTCGGAAAATCATTCCTGGGTGGACAAGGTATCTGCGAAAGCATAGCCAATTCCATTGAAATCAGCGGAAGAGCAATTATCCTCAATATGCTTGCGGTCACCATTGGCTTTGGGGTGTTGCTTTTCTCAAAATTGGTACCCCTTCAACGCTTTGGTTTGCTGCTGGCCGTAACAATGATTGTTTCGGCCATGGCAGCCCTGACATTGTTGCCTGTCGCATTAATGCTGACAGGCGAACGGCTGAAAAAGATCTATGGCGTGAGAGAACAGTTAAGGAAGAGACTAAACATATACAAGAAATAATCTAAATCTTTTTGTCATGAAAACAACCATTCATTTTTTTTTAACAGCCCTTTTTCTGATTGCTGCCGGCACTGCTCCCCTGCTGGCACAGGATGCAGCAACCATCCTTACCAAGGTTGACCAGGTGTTGTTTCAACCCAAGGATCAAACAAACACTGTGCGGATGATCCTGACCGATCGCAATGGAAATGAGCGTATCCGGGAAGCTTCTATCTGGCAAAAAGGATCAAATAAGCGTTTGTTCCGCTTCACCAGGCCGGCATCGGAAGCGGGCATTGCCTTCCTATCCTTGCCTGACGACCTTATGTACCTTTATATGCCAGCTTTTGGCAAAGCACGAAGAATTGCCTCACACGTGAAGAACCAGTCGTTCGCCGGTACTGATTTCTCTTATGAAGACATGGAGACGAAGGAATATGCAAAAACCTATTCAGGCAAGGTGCTCAGGGAGGAAGGAAACCTTTATATCCTGGAGTTGGTGGCTTTGCCTGATGTGCGTAGCGACTATTCCAAAATGATCGTGGCAGTCAATAAGGAAAACTACACCCCACAACGTTCCGAATCGTATGACAGGGGCGGAAACCTTGCCAAGACGGCGGTATACACCTGGCAGCAACAGGCCAACTATTGGTTTCCAAAAGAAATTTTTATGAAAGATGAAAAGAAAGGCTCCTCTACCAGGATGATTATGAGCGATGTAAAGTTTGACAGCAATATCAGCGACCAGGTATTTACAGAAAGAAATCTGACCAGTTTTTGATATAGAGAATAAGGGTTGCCATTCATTTAAAGGAACCAGAGTAACCCCCAATGGGGAGCAACCTTATGGCCACCATCCTCCGGCTTTCGGAGGCATTTATTAATAATCTTTTTATTGATCTTAAAAATAGAATATCTTATGAAACGCGCGGTTCTCTTACTCATCATTCTATTTCCATTGTCTGCATGGGCCCAGGATCAAGTCGTTATAAGGGGGGAGTTGAACTCAAATCAGCGTTTGTTGCTGAACGACCACAATGACTGGGTCTGGAATGAGAACAGACTCGACCTTGGTCTTGAAAAGCGTTTTGACAAGGTGAGGTTTTATGGCAACATCTGGTTGCGTCATTTGGGGGCACCTGCCCTTACCAGCAGCCAAAATCTGTATTCGCCTGACCAGATAAACCCCTTGAATCTTGACATCCGGGAGGCTTATGCCGAGGTTCGGGGGTTTTTATTTGAGGACCTTGATATGAAGGTGGGCCGTCAGCGCATTGTCTGGGGCACCTCCGATATGCTGAGCCCCACGGATATGCTCAACCCTTATGACCTGGAAGATGTGTTTGATTTCGGGCGAAAAAACGGGTCAGACGCCCTGAGCCTGCAGGGATATTTCACTCCGCAATGGTCCCTTCAGGGCGTTTACCTTCCCTGGTTCAGGCCTGCAAACTTGCCCCTGGGCGCTTTTTCAGGGGTTTTTAGCTCAGCCATCGCCTTGCCTGAAGGCTTAACCCTCAATGAATATTCTGATAAGTTACGCATGCCCGGGAACAATTTAAAGGATGGGGCCTCTTTGGGTTTCAGGTTGAAGGGGTTTGCTGTTAATACAGATATCTCGTTCAGTTACCTCTATGGACGGGAAGTTCTTCCCCTTGTGAGCCGGGTGACCCTGACCCCCGCCGGGATGCAGGGCGAGACCAATGTGGAAGCCGAACTGTTTTTTCCCAGGTATCATATGCTTGGTGCCGACCTGGCAGGTAGCATTGGCCAGGTGGGGGTTTGGGCTGAGGCAGGCCTGTTTTTCCCGCAAAAGGAGGTCATCATGACGACCGATATGAGTCTGCTCTATTCGCAGCCTCCGGGAACCGTTACAAGCGACAGTCTTTTGCTGGAGAAGGCGCCCTATATCCGATACGTCATTGGAGCCGATTTTACGTTTAAAAATGGTATTTACCTGAATGCGCAATTTATGCACGGATTCCTGCACGAACGAGGGAAGGAGAATCTGAACGATTACCTCATCATAGGCTGCGAGCGTGGCATTTGGGGAGAAAAGCTTTTACTAAGGCCACTGGCCGGTGGAGTAGTTATTTCAGACTGGCAAAAACCAGAAAGCAATTATGCCATTTTTTATACCCCCGAGATTGCCTATAAAGGGATTGATAACCTTGAACTAGGCCTTGGTGCTTACTTATTCAATGGAAAGGGAGAAAACATATTTGCGGGATTCCGGGATAAGGACATGCTTTCGGCCAGGGTAAAGGTTCATTTTTAAAGTACTAAAGTTTATCCAAAAGCCACATATGTTCCTATCTCGTCATTGAACATTTTCAGTTCTAATGCATTTAATTATTTTAATTTAATAGAACCGAGAAATTCTAAAAGGCATGAAAGCATTTAGTTCATTTGTTGTATTCTTTCTTTTTACCCTCCAGGTCCTTTCACAAGGGAACAGTGTGGTCATATCAGGCATTGTGAGGGACGGCAATGATCGTCAACCCCTGCCATTTGTTACGGTACAGATCATCCAGCTGCCCGACAGCAATTTCGTGACCGGTACAGTTACCACCGAACAGGGCCATTTCAGTATTGGTAAGTTGGGT
>JAZBOS010000012.1 GCA_036351255.1 Bacteroides sp. | reverse complement strand
TGAGCGCCGGGTCATTGTCTATAAGCTTTCGATCCAGTTCCAGGCTTGTAACAATACGGTCATCTTTGCCGCAAAGGTATTCGTTTGTTTCAAGCGGCTTTGCACCGGTTGCAATAACCGTGACTCCATGCTCAAGTTTTTCCTCATTACCATTGCTGGAAAGTGTGGAAGTAAAATTGCCCACAAAGCCATCCACCTTGGTCAGATTTGTATTCTTATGCACACGAATATTGGGATGCTGCTCGACTTCTTTAATCAGGGAAGAAAGCTCTATCTGGATATCTTCACCCTTGATGGTACGATATAGATTCAGCGCCTGACCGCCCAAATAGCCACTTCGCTCAATGATATGGGATTCATAGCCCTGATCGGCAAGAATTTTTGCGGTACTCATACCTGTGATACCACCGCCGATAACCATGGCGCGCTGGTTGACTTTCAATTCCGCTTCATCCAGAGGCTGCATCAAAGCGACCTTGGAAACAGCCATTCTGACCAGGTCTTTCGCTTTTTCAGTGGCAAGATCAGGGTTATTTTTATGCACCCATGAATCATGGTTTCGGATATTGGCCATTTCGAAAAGATATTTGTTCAGACCCGCATTTACAAGTGTTTCCTGGAAAAGGGGTTCATGGGTTTTGGGTGTGCATGCTGCTACGACAACGCGATTCAACTTTTTACTTTTAATAATTTGGGCCATGCCATCCTGTGTATCCTGAGAGCAAGAATACAGGTTGTCGGATACATACTCCACATACGGTAAGGTGGCAGCATAATCCCTTACCGCCGTAACATTCACAGTGCCGGCTATATTGATACCGCATCTGCAAACAAACACCCCGATTCTTGGGCGTTCACCCCGGATATCGACTTGCGGAATTGTTTCTTTTTCTTTTGTCCGGGTATTGCGTGCACTGCTTAACATGGCTCCGGAAACGCCGGCCGCAGCACTAGAATCCACTACCGATTGAGGAATATCCTTGGGGCCCTGGAAAGCGCCGCATACGAATATACCTTGTTTGGAGGTGGCCACGGGGTTGAACGTGGAAGTCTTAGCAAATTTACCTTCCGTAAGATCGATTCCCAATTTATCGGCCATGGCAACCACTTCGGGCGAAATTTCAAGACCGATTGAAAGCACTATCATATCAAAGGTTTCGACTTGCATTTCACCTGAATCGTTGACATACCGGACTTCAAGGTCATCTGTTCCCATAACCGGCGTGACCGAATGAACCCGGCTTCTTAAAAAACGAATCCCTTTGTCCTGTGCCGTGTTATAAAATCGTTCGAAATCTTTGCCATGGGTTCGCATATCCATGAAAAAGATTGCACAATCGAGGTCGTAATTTGCATGCTCCTTGGAAATGACAGCTTCCTTGATGGCGTACATACAACATACCGAAGAACAATAGGCATTGTCGCACCGATTCATATCTCGAGAACCAACGCATTGAAACCATGCAATTTTTTTCGGTTCCTTGTGGTCGGATAAACGAACCAGATGTCCTGAAGTAGGACCGGACGCTGAAAGCACACGCTCGAATTCCATGGCCGTCATAACATTGGGATGTTGAGCGTAACTGTAATTATCAAATTTCGAAGGATCAAAAGGTTTAAAGCCGGGGGCCAATATAATGGAACCGACATTCAATTCCACGGTTTCATCCTGCATGGCGTGGTTAATGGCATCAACACCGCAGAATTCAACACAGACCTTACATCCGCCGGTTTTAAAATGAACACAGACATCCCGATCTATGGCAGGTATATTCGGCACGGCCTGGGCATATGGCACATAGACAGGCTTTCGGCCTTTCAGACCCACTTCGTATTCGGAAGGAATCAGTTGAACATTTTTCTTTTTGGTGATTTGTTCTTTTATCGTATCCAGGGTAATGTGCCCGGTAGGACAAACGAATGCGCAGGCACCACATGCCAGACATACATCAGTTTGTATGTGAAAAGGGGTGTCGACTTTCATTTCGACACCGCGCCCGGTCAGTGAGATAGCACTATTTCCCATCTTTTCGCACATACGGACACACAGACCGCAGAGGATACAGTCATCGTCTTCCGTTTTAAAACGGGGCTTTTCAATACCATATTTCTTAGCCAGTTTTTGCAGTAAGGGAACTTCCGGGCAACGGGCCAACAACAACTCCACAATGAGCTTGCGTCCCTGGTGAACCCCTTCCGAATCGGTCCTTACTTCCATGCCTTCCCATATGGGATAATTGCATGCGGTAACATAGCGGGATCGTCGTCCGTCGAACAACTCAACGCTACAAATCCGGCACATACCGGCCGGTTCCAATGCCTTGTGATGGCAAAGCGTCGGGATATCCACACCGTTGCGTTCCGCGACCTGAAGGATAAATTCCCCTTCTTCTCCTTGTACTGCTTTTCCATTGAGCTTAAAAGTAACCATAGATATTATCCCTTATAATTAGCGGATTGCAATTGCATTAAATTTACACATGTCGTAACAAATACCGCATTTTATACATTTTTCCTGATCCAAATGATGCGGCTTTTTCTTTTCGCCGACAATGGCTTCCTGAGGGCATTTTCGGGCACAAACCTGGCATCCCGTGCAGGCGTCTTGATCAATTTCATAATAAAAGAGCGCTTTACAAACACCGGCAGGGCATTTTTTATCCCGGATATGAGATTCATACTCATCCCTGAAATAATGGATAGTTGTCACCACTGGATTAGGGGCGGATGTACCCAAACCACACAAAGAAAATTTTTGCACCATATCACCAAGTTCTTCGAGCAACTCGATATCGCCCTCTTTTCCTTCACCAGCGCAAATTTGAGTCAATATATTGAGCATCTGTTTGATGCCCTCTCGGCAGGGGTTGCATTGTCCGCAGGATTCTTCATTAAGAAAATCAAGGAAATATCGGGCCACGTCCACCATGCAGGTGTCTTGATCCATTACGATCATACCGCCGGAACCCATGATGGAACCTACTTCCGCAAGTTTTTGATAATCTACCGGCAGATTCAAATATTGTTCCGGAATACACCCGCCCGAAGGTCCACCGGTTTGAATTGCTTTGAATTTTTTCTTTTTGGGAACCCCGCCGCCGATATCAAAAGCGATTTCTTTAAGGGAAATGCCCATGGGAACTTCCACGAGGCCTGTATTTTTGATCTTTCCGCAAAGGCTGAACACTTTGGTTCCCTTGCTATGATCCGTTCCCATGGCAGCATACCACTTGCCACCTTTCAAAACTATTGCCGGGACATTCGCATAAGTTTCCACGTTATTGAGATTGGAAGG
>JAZBOS010000011.1 GCA_036351255.1 Bacteroides sp. | reverse complement strand
TTGGGCACCTCTTCGGTGAGCACCTGGAGGTGGTTGTGGCGGCTCTTGCTGTTGAGGCTGGGCCAATCGCTCAGGATGATCTTGCGGAACAGCCGCCTGCGGATCTGGTAGGAGAAATCCTGCTGATAGGCTGCCTGGAACAGTGACTTGCCATAGGTCAGCAGGGCAATGATGGTCAGCAAAACCAGGTAGGCCAGAAGCACCGACTCGAAGGTGATGGGAATACCGGTCTTCTCTGAAAAGTTGGTGAAGAAGGCCACCAGTGAATTGCTGCCCGCCCCTTCGCCCACTTCAAGCAACTGCAAAAAGGGGATCAGCAAAGCAATGGAAAAGCCCTGGGTAGTACCCAGAACCAGGGTAAGCAGGAACAGCAGCAACAACCGCCACGGCTGATATTCGAGCAGCAGCCGGAAGGACTTGAGCAGAAAGAGGTAGTTGCTGGTGGATTTCAAGGGTTGTCGTTGTTGTCAGGTTGTCAAGTTATCAGATTGTCATTGTTAAGATCAAAAGGTTTCAGGTATCGGGTTTTGGGTGTCAGGACTGGCAAGCTAATCAGGGAGTTTCGGGTAATCAAAAATTTTAATTCGCTAATCCTTGGTTTCGGCAGGCAGGCTTGAATCCGCTGGTTAGCGGACAAGCCCTAAACTCCTAATCCCGGACCTTAAACCAAGAATTACACTTTTTCTCTCTCATCGCTCACCTCTCTGATGAGTCCCAGCCTCTGCATCTCGGCAAGGTGTTCTTTCACATCCTGCTGGCATTGATCAGGACTTACATCAAACTCCTCAAGCAGGGCCTTGCAGAGAGCATCCAGGCTTAAGGGGTTTTCAAGGAGCTCCCAGATGCGGGTGGCTGCGGGGTTGAGGGCAAAGTATTTTCCCTGCTTTATGTCCATCATCACCAGCTGGTCGTGCAGGGCACCTGAGATGGTTTCGGGATTGCGGTAATAGGTCGTTTGGCTCATAAAACAAAATTATGCATTTTTGCTTACACGAATCAATCCGAATTGCTCCAGCCGGAGGGATTCGTCCACTTGTCAATTTCACCGCTCTTTTTGCTGACCCTACTAATTTTGCCTTCTAAGTCTAGCCTGAATAATGCCCGCATATTCATAAATGGCACGGTCAGTAAGGGAAATATTCTGTGGGCCGGGAATCCACCATTGAGACCTGGAAACCGGGCTTTCCTTGATGGCGTGATTGGTGGGTGCCGGCAGGGGATTCAGACCGGCTTTACTGAACCACATCATAGCCCGGGGGATGTGGGTGGCAGAGGTTACAATAACCAGGGGCTGATGGTTCCCATAGGTTTTAAGGTAGGCTTGGGCTTCCTGACGGGTATTCTCCGGCTCAGGAATGATGGCCATCTGACTGGCCTCCACACCCATCAGCAGGGCGGTTTGATACATCACCCTGGCGTTGCTTACTTTATCTTTTCCAGGATAACCTGAAAGGATAAGCAAGCTTCCGGGATGCTGGCGGTGGATGCGTATGCCTTCCACCAGGCGTCCCAGGGCGCTGAGCGATAATTGATTATTTGCAGGTAATCGTTCATCAGAGGTGTGGCCGCCTCCCAGCACCAGGACGTGAAGAGGCTGGTCAACCGGGAAGGAAAGCGAATCATCAAACACCCCATAACGGTTTTCCAGGCCGCTGATCAGCAAACGGGGCAGGGGACCCGTGCTGGTTGTCAACAACCAGACCAGCGCAAATATTCCAAACCAACGTGCCAGACGTTTTTTCTTCCATAAGCCAAAGATCAAAGCGACAGCTGCCAAAAACCAGAAAAAGGGAAGAACAGAAAGTAAGGATTTCAGAAGGACGGGCATATGGATTGAAAACCTTAAAGAGGGATAATTAAAAGAAAAACGAGAAAAGTGATGTATAGATCAACATTTATTCAAGAGGTTCAAATTTTTCATCCAGGACCTCGTAAATGGAATTGTTGGAAATGAATTCCGGCACCATTTTTTTCATTTCTTCAACCAGGGCAAAGTTGTCGCCTGTTTTGAGAATTCTATCCAGTTCTTTCAAATGGTTGAGGACTTCTGAGCGGCTATAAATGGTAACCCTGGCCCGCAGG
This sequence comes from Bacteroides sp., assembly GCA_036351255.1. NCBI lineage: Bacteria > Pseudomonadati > Bacteroidota > Bacteroidia > Bacteroidales > Bacteroidaceae > Bacteroides > Bacteroides sp. The sequence goes on along the minus strand of JAZBOS010000011.1, from coordinate 4,846 downwards.
ATCTTGGGATGGTGAGTGGGCAGGGTGTTCTCATTATTATTGAGCAGCTCCTCAAATAGTTTTTCCCCGGGGCGCAAGCCGATCTCCTTGATCAATATATCCTGGTTTGGAACATAACCAGAAAGCTGAATCATTTTTTCTGCCAGGTGTGAGATTTTAACGGGTTCACCCATATCAAAAACAAAGATCTCCCCCCCGTTCCCCATGGTGCCAGCCTCAAGCACCAGGCTGCAGGCTTCAGGGATCATCATAAAATATCGGGTGATCTCGGTGTGGGTAATGGTAACCGGGCCGCCCTGTTCAATTTGTTTCCTGAAGAGCGGGATCACCGATCCGTTACTGTCCAGCACATTGCCAAAACGTGTGGTCACAAATTGGGTGCCTCCTTCCTCCATACTTTGTACATAGATCTCGGCGATGCGCTTCGAGGCTCCCATCACATTGGTAGGATTCACCGCCTTATCGGTAGAAACCATTACAAATTTCTTGGCCTTGTATTTTATTGCCAGGTCGGCAAGAATGTGGGTACCGAAAACATTGACCGACACCGCCTCATAGGGGTTGTCTTCCATCATGGGCACGTGCTTGTAAGCAGCGGCATGGTAAATCACTTCCGGACTGAATGTGTAAAAAAGCTTCTCCATACGGTGCTGGTCGCGGATGCTTCCCACCACATATTCAGCTCTCTCGGCATAGGGTTTTAATTCAGGGCTTTGATTGATCTCAAACTGCAGATCGTAAAGCGCGGATTCGGCTTGATCGAGTAAAACAAGTTTGCGGGGTTTATAGGTTATTACCTGACGCACCAAGCCCGAACCAATGCTTCCTGCTGCACCTGTGATTAGCACTACTTTCCCTTCAAGCTCCCGGGCCACATGTTCAACGCCCAACCTGATTGGCGGGCGTTCCAGAAGTTCCTCGATACGTGCACGCCTAAGCTGTGAGGTGCTCAGCTTGCCGTTAATCCAGTCGCGTACTGGGGGCATCACCTTTACCTCAAGCTGGTACTCAAGCCCTTTTTCGATCAGGTCTTTACGGCGGTCAATACTCAGGTTTTGAACAGCAATGATTAACTGATCGGCACGACTTTCGTTTATGAAAAGGTTGTTAAAAACCTTTTCGGGGAGCATCACTGGAATCCCGTCCAGCATTTTGCGTGTTTTGCCCGGATTATCATCCACAAAGGCCATCACCTGGTAATTGATGAGGCTGTCCTGCATCAGCGCACTGCGGGTCACCATGCCTGCGCTTCCCGCCCCAAAGATGATGACCCTGCGTTTCAGTTTAATATTGGCTCTCACCAAACGGTGAAAAATGGTCTTGATCACAAGCCGTGCCCCGGTAAGAACAAAAAATGACAACAAAAAGTGAATCAGCAGAACAGCATAGCGGGGAAAAAAGGAAATCGGATAATGAAACAAGTCAGCAAGGGCCGTCAAAAGAATCAGCGCCATAAATGAAAACCCCAGAGCCTGAAGCACCCTTGCGATCTCGTGAAGTCCGGTATGACGAATGATACCTGAAAAGGAACGGAAAACAAACATAAAAACCGAATAAACCATTATGGTAAATACGGCCCTCACGGACACTACATCCATGGGCATTTCCGCCAGCTTAAAATTCAGGCGAATGGCGTAAGCAAGAAAAAACAGGAAGAAAATGACCAGGATATCGAAAACCAACACGTACCATCGGGGCAAAAACCTGTTATAATAACGACCGTAAAGCTTCAGTAACAACCTATACAACTGTGTGTTCTGGACCTTCATAGTGTCAGTTTAGGGAGGAAAGAAACCCGTTTTGTGGATTCTCTTGCAAATTTAAACGAAAAAACGAAAACACAATTAATAAAAAGTTACAGTTCCATCGTGAAATTGAGAGCCAGAAGTCCTTTTACAATAAAAATACAGTGCTTTATCATTCATTTTCAGGCCTTCCCAATTCATTGTGGTTATTTCAAATGAAATAAAAGCTTCATCACCTCAGCAATGCGTTCCTTTTCCTCTGCAGTCATATTCGATCCGGAAGGCATACAGAGCCCGTATTCAAACAACTTCTCTGCTACCTGCCCCCCAAAATAAGGATATTCCTTGAAAATGGGCTGCAAATGCATGGGTTTCCAGAGCGGTCGCGATTCAATGTTACGGGCCTCCAAGGCTTGCCTGATATCTTCACGGGTAATGCCCCCGGTTTCTTGCGGGTCGATAAGCATAGTGGTCAGCCAGCGATTGGAAAAACAGCCAGCTGGTTCCGTCAGAAATCGTATCCCGGGAATCCCTCCCAACAACTCCTGATAGAAGTCGAAATTAGCCCGACGCTGGTCAATGCGTTGCGGAAGCACCTTCATTTGCCCTCTGCCAATTCCAGCTAACACATTGCTCATCCGGTAGTTATACCCGATATGACTGTGCTGGTAATGAGGGGCGGGGTCGCGTGCCTGTGTGGCCAGGAAACGGGCTTTTTTAATCAGGGCCTCATCGTCAGAGAGCAGCGCACCGCCCCCGCTGGTGGTGATGATCTTATTGCCGTTGAAGCTTAGGATGCCCAGCTTGCCAAAGGTACCGCACTTACGTCCATTGATTTCCGAGCCCAGGGCTTCTGCTGCATCTTCCACAATGGGAATATCGAAGTGTTGCGCAATCCCCATGATTTCATCCATCTTTGCGGGCATACCATACAGATGCACCGGGATGATGGCTTTGGGTTTTTTCCCTTTTGAGGTCAGGTCTTTTACGGCTTGCTCCAAAGCATTGGGGCACATATTCCAGGTCTTGGGTTCGCTGTCAACAAAGACCGGTACAGCACCCAGGTAGGCAATGGGGTTTGCGCTGGCCGAAAAGGTGAGGCTCTGGCAAATGACAGGATCACCTGGCTTAACCCCCAGCATTATCAGCGAAAGGTGCAGGGCTGCGGTCCCGCTGCTCAGCGCTGCTGCGTGGGCTGAACCGGTATATTCCTGGAGGTCGCCCTCAAAGCCATCCACATTGGGGCCCAGGGGGGCTACCCAGTTGGTGTCAAAAGCTTCCTTTACAAATACTTGTTCTGTATCACCCATATGGGGTGAGGAAAGGTAAAGGCGGGGAGGGGTTTGGCTCAAAGCTAAGGAGTTAAGATTCAACGTGAAAACACAATTACCGATTAATGTGCTTGTTTGAAAAAGTTTACAAATTTACATAAAAAGCAGGCTTGTGTTCCTTTAAAAGTGGAATAAGAAAAGGTTAAAAATCCAACGCAATTTGAAAGGTCTTTATTTTTGGTAAAACCCCTAGGGTTTATCCCGCCTATGGTCCTTAAAAGTTTTCCTAATCCCCCAGGCCAGGCCCACCAGGGTCAGGATGACTAAACCACTTCCAGGTGGGGTGTCGTGAGGTTTCTGGTCGCCCGGCAAACCATGCCCTGGTGGATGATGGGGTGGATTGCCAGGCTGTCCAGTGGTTGCGATGGGGAAAAACAATAAAACACTGAATAGCAATAATAACCTAAACTTGGTTTTCATGCTGAAGATTCCCCTCCCTTTTTTATAGCGACAACAGCTCCAGGTATTTTTCATATCACAAAGATCTTTTTGGAAACAGTCCAACGCTTACCCTTAATCCTGACAAAATAGATGCCTGCTTCCACGTCCATCTTGATGGAATGCTGCCGCCCCGCACCCAGGGATCTTGTCAATAGCAGTCTGCCCCCGGGATCGAAGACCTCCATAGTTCTTCCTCCCTCTTCCATCGGAAATTTGAGATATAAAACTTTTGCTGCAGCGTAAATCTCAACCGCCTTTTCCTGAATGTGTTGCCCTATCCCTGTTGAATTTGCAGACTTAAACCGCAGCTCAAACCGCAGCGGATCATCGTCCGTTTCTGCCGTGAACAGGTAGGGATTGCCCTGTTGCAAGGGGTGTTCAGTATCCAGTTTGCGGTCGTAAAGGAAAAGTCTGGCATTAGTCTTGTTTTCTAAAAGCGCAACACGGAAGGCATGGGCTTCGTTTTTCACAAACCCCAAGGGGATGACCTGATCAAGGTCTATTTCGGGCAAACTGAAAACGGCAAGTTTTTCGTCTTGCTTGAGGCTGTAAAACTGTGGTGCAAAGCCTTGCAGGAAATGTGCATCCCAGTAAGGCTGAAAGGTTTCTGTTGCAGAGGGATTGACCATCAGCAGGCTTTCCTGCTTCGAAGCGTTGTCCTGCTCAATGGCAGCCAATCTGATCCAGCCACTTATTTCCGATTTGTTGACCAGTGGGCTCTCGTGGACCCGTGCAGCAGCAGGGAGGGTCAGGTCAGCAGATGCCCCACCGGTAAGCTGTACCATAAAGCCCTGGCCGGCGGGGATGCACCCTCCGGGAGGCACCACGACATAGCTTTTTGAATTGCTATCCCAGGTATGGGCAAAGGCATTTATGTTCATTGCCTGCAGGTCACCCCAAATGTCCAAGTCATGATTCCAAAGCAATCCACTGGGAAAAGGATTGCCCAGCAAGTTCCATCCGCTGAAATCCTCCCCTTCGGTGTAGGTCAGCGTGCGGGTAATATCCCCAGCCGTCAGCTCACCCGCAAAAGCCTTTGCGCCCCCTTGCTCATAGGCCAGCAGATAGCCCTCGCCTGGAACAAAACGGTTGATCCCATTGCTGCTTTCTTTTTGATTCAGCCAGAGTTGTTGCGGCTCGCTCCAGGCATAAAAATCATAATCATTGCCCATGCCAGAGGGGGTCCATTCTCCCGTGATGAGCTGGTCCTCTACAGGCGAAGAAACCAGGTGCCAGCCATCGGTGCAGTCGTTCCAGTTGGCTGCTGCCAGATTCCGGTTTACCGTTGCCGGCACATCTGCATTGGGGTGAATCAGCGATCCCCCTTCT